>JBMSGX010000180.1:0-5127 GCA_049416285.1 Crocinitomicaceae bacterium
CCTTTGGGATCGTTAACATGCACAAGGATCCGTTCCTCTTCGATGCGGTTGATACATCAAACTTAGAAGGAGAAATTGGAAGGATCGTTTATATCTTCAATCGAGGAACAAAGTTTTTACGTGACACTTTGCTCGAGATGGTTCATATTCAGGTTGTTGAGTTTAACACTGACCTGGTTCCAGCTGATTCAATCGTGCCTTGGAAAGAGAACGTAAAGAATATGCTCGCAAATGGCAGCAACTATTGGGATATCAAGAAACGTTACCTCAATTCTGGGATCACTTTCAAAAGTGAACCTATAGATGGAAAAGAAATTATTAGACATTACGGTCTTGAAGCACTGGAGATTGATGATAAGAAATTTCACAAGTTTCAGTCTCCGAAGAATTCAAAGATCGATGGCTGGATCGTAATAGACGAATCTCCTGTTTATGTTCCGGCGTTCTACAGTATCTCCTACTTAAGAGCTGGATAATATTTCTTTATTTGTTACTTTCAGTGAATGCGAAGTGTATTATTCCTTTTACTGACAACAATTAGGCTGACTGTTCAGGCTCAGTCTCCCGTTTTACCTGCTCCAAAGGAGTACGAAAGTTTTGGGGAGGAACTTAAGATCAGAAATAGGATCGGTGTAGATCGGCTCTCTTACATGCAATGGATCGGTTACTTCTCCCAAATGCTTCCAATGTATCATATTGAACCTTATTATAAGGACTCGTTGAATCAGACAAGATTGTCATCGAAAATTTCCAACAAGTTAGACAGCAATACCTATGTATTAAAGTTTGGTCAAAATGGATTTGAGCTGACCGCAGGTTCTGAGTCTTCGCAGTTCAATGGGATAATGACATTGATTCAGATCCTTCGTACGTCAAAAGGCAGCTCAAAGTCTTTTAAGATATTCGATTACCCCGATTTTGAATGGAGAGGGATTCATTTGGATGTAAGTCGTCATTTCTTTCATGTAGATGAGGTAAAACGTACTCTAGATCTAATGGCGCTCTATAAATTGAACAAGTTTCATTGGCATCTTACTGATGATCAAGGTTGGAGAATAGAGATCGAAAAATATCCTCTGCTGACAGAAGTTGGGGCATTTCGTGACAGTACGTTGATCGGGCATTATTCTGACTCACCGCAGCGTTACGATACAACCGTTTACGGTGGTTTTTATACCAAGAAGGATATCCGTTCCATTGTTGAATATGCCAAGCGATTGAACATAGAGGTGGTACCGGAAATTGAATTACCCGGACACAGCAGGGCAGCACTTGCGGCGTATCCCGAATTTTCATGTACAGGAGAGGCACAAGGTGTGCCGGGAACATGGGGCGTTTTCGAAGATATTTATTGTAGTAAGGAAGCGTCCATTTTATTTTTACAGGACGTACTATCTGAGGTAATAGAACTGTTTCCAAGTGATTATGTCCACATAGGAGGGGATGAAGCGCCAAAAAGCAGATGGAAAAAATGCAATGAATGCCAGAAGGTTATCATGGAAAATAATCTCCATGATGAGCATGAATTACAGAGTTATTTCATCGGTAGGATGGATAAATTCCTTACAGAAAGAGGAAAAAAGCTCATAGGTTGGGATGAGATCTTGGAAGGAGGACTTTCTCCAAATGCCGCAGTTATGTCATGGAGAGGAGAAAGTGGAGGGATTGAAGCAGCGAAACAAGGACATTATGCTATTATGACGCCAACGACTTACTGTTACTTCGATTATTATCAGAGTACAAATGAAAACGAACCTACTGCAATTGGAGGGTATTTGCCCTTAGAGAAAGTATACGAATTCAATGTGATACCTGATGAGTTATTTGATAGTGAGGCTTCAAAATATATCCTCGGTGGACAGGCTAACTTATGGACTGAATATATTTTAGACTTATCACATCTGGAGTATATGATGTTTCCACGTGCTATTGCTTTGGCTCAGTCTGTTTGGTCAAAGGAAAAACCCAAATACGCTGATTTCCTGGATGTCTATTTGAATTATCACGAAGAAATGTTATCGTCTTTGAATGTTAATTATGCCCGCTCAATTCATTCTCCTACTATGAAAACTGTAAGAACTGAGTACGGTATTGGTGTTCATTTTTCAGGAGCGGGTTCATCATATTTGTTTGATGTGTTCGCCAAAGAAATAGGTGGGCATACCATGAATGGAGGCCAGGTGATGGGTGAAAAGGATACCATGTATCTTGAACGTTCATCGAAAGTGCGCAACTTCTTTTTCAATGTTGGAGGAAACCAATTGGATTACACATCTCGGTTTGACCTAAAAGTTCATTCTGCAGTAGGTTTGCCGATTGAGTTTATAACTAAACCCCATCCGAAATATGCGCACAACGGCAGCTTAAACCTGGTGGATGGTGTAATCGGTAAGATGCCCTGGAAGGGCTCTGAATGGACCGGTTTTAATACCAATAAAGTGGAGTTTATCGTAGATCTTTTGAAAATGACGCATGTAGATACATTGGATCTGGGACTGCTTGAAAATAAGGGTCAATGGATCTATTTTCCAAATCAAATATCTGTACTTACATCTAAAAATGGGAAGTGCTGGAAAGGAAAGATTGCGACCGATAAAATTTCAAGAAATACTTTGATAAACATTGGTCGGGAAACACGATATTTAAAAATAGTGATGGAGTCAATAGCGGAGATCCCCGACGGTGCTCAAGGAGCAGGTAATGTGCCATGGACTTTCATTGATGAATTAATGATTCGCTAGTATGAAAATTGAATTGTGTGCTGGAAGTGTAGATGCCATTAAATTGGCCAAAGAACATGAGGTAGATCGTATAGAATTGTGTCAAGTTTTAGAGTTAGGAGGCGTAACACCGTCGCCTGGGATCATTGAGTATGCGGTAGCTTATGGTTTGGAAACACATGTCCTGGTGCGACCACGCCCGGGGGGATTTATCTATTCTGAGGAAGAGAAAGAAATTATGCTTCGAAATGTGCTTGAATGCAAGGAACTCGGAGCAAGAGGAGTTGTGGTTGGCGCACTAAATGCTTTCGGAGATATCGATGTAGAATTTCTCGATTTGGTTCGTAAAAAAGTGGGAGATGAATTACAGATCACTTTTCACAGGGCCTTTGACGATACCTTTGACCACGAGCGCTCGCTAAACTTTTTGATCAATACCGGGGTAGATCGCGTGTTATCATCGGGCATGGGGCGTAATGTTGATCTGGGTATGGAAATTCTAAAACAAATGAAAACATTCGCTTCCGGACGTATTGAAATAATGCCCGGGGGAGGAGTCAATGTGAACAATATACCGAAAATCATTAAAGAGGTTGATCCGGATGCGATTCACTTCAGTGGTACAGTGAAAAGAAGTATTGATGAAGACTCTAAATTCAAAGAAGATCTACTCATGCCGGATGAAGCGAAGATCGTTCGAATGATCGAAGAGATAAGAAAATGGACTGATTAAATACGGTCTAGAACGTAAGTGATCAATACTTCCATATCTGATTTGTAGCCGGAAGAAAACTCCTTCTTCGGCCTGTTTGCTATTCCAAGACAGATCGTAGCACAGTCATGTCCCAAAGCACCTCCAAGGGAAAACAATGCTGAACTTTCCATTTCAAAATTCACTATCCTGTGATCTCCTGATCTGAATGATGTGATCTTATCGTTCAGATGTCTCGTTTTTGTATTTAAACGAAGCTGCCTGCCCTGTGGTCCATAGAACCCGCTGGATGTGATTGTAATACCTTCGTATGTTTTGTCCGAAGATAAAGCTGCTGTCAGTTCACCTGAAGCCGCTTTCAAGTATGGTGAGATACCGTCTGGAAGCTGAATATGCGAAGTTATATCATTCGTCAATTGCTCTTCTTCATTCGAAAATGGAACATCGTAAAAACGTGCTATATTGTCTAGTCCAAAAGCATGTGTTGAGAGGATGTATCCGTGAACAGGTATTTCCGGTTGAAGAATTCCACATGTCCCAATACGCACCAAGCTTAGCTTTGTAAATGAAGACTTATCTTCTCGCTTCTCTGTATCGATATTGAATGCAGCATCCAGCTCATTGATGACAATATCAATATTATCTGTTCCAATTCCTGTAGAAAGAACTGATATGCGTTTTCCCTTATACGTTCCTGTCTTACATACGAATTCACGGTGACGAGAGGAGTGCTCAACTTCATCAAACTGCTTCGCAACAAGATCAACACGATCCTGATCGCCTACAAGTATTATTTTTTCTGAAAGTTCTTCTTTAGAAAGTGCTATGTGATAAACTTTCCCATTTCCGTCCAGCACAAGTTCAGTAGGCGGGTATTGCATATTAGATTAGTTTCAACGAAATTAATAAAAAAAGGCGCCATTACTGACGCCTTTGTTAATGTTCTGAGCGCGGTTTAATTTGTTACGCTTCCAAATACTTTTTGAAGTAAGCTTGTTACACGAGCAGCAGGATCCTTTCTGATCTTGTTCTCCTCTTTTTCAACCATATGGAATAATCCAGTGATGGCTCTTTCAGTAACGTATTGATTCAAATCAGGATTTAGTTTCTCACCCCCAGTGAGCGTCATAGCTCCGTTGTACTTATTGATGATCGGCTCCCAGTATTCCGTCAGCTTTACTTTGGAGATCGCCGCTTCAACCTTTGGAGAAAAAGCAGTCACCAACTGAGCTGTTGTTTTGTCCTTAAGGAAGTTAGTTGCAGCGCCTTCGCCTCCGTTTAAGATTGAAAATCCGTCGCTGATACTCATCCCAAGAATAGCATCCTTAAAAATGGGAAGAGCTTCTTTTGTTGCCTCTTCTGCAGCGCGGTTCAACGTAGTCTCGAATTTTTCCACTTGACCGTCAAGTCCCCAGCTAAGAGCTTTCTCTTTTACCTTGATGGCATCTTGTGGGAATGGTAGTCTGATCTCTGCGTTTCCTAGGAATCCGTCTGTTACCGACGTTAGATCAACGGAATTCTTGATACCCACGTTCAAGGCTTCTTTCAATCCCGAAATAACTTCATCATTGGTAAGTGCTGGTGTTGATGAACCAGTATCAGTAACCAATATTTCCGCTGCTTCATTCAATACATCACAGGAAGTAAGTCCAAGTGATACAACTGAAGCGAATATGATAATCTTTTTCATGCTCT
>JBMSGX010000181.1:0-5046 GCA_049416285.1 Crocinitomicaceae bacterium
GCAACACCGTCTTGCATCCCATTTTTAAACTCCTTTGATTCACTTAAATAATAAGTTCTCTTTTCAGGGAAAGAGTCACGAGCAGGATCCATGTAGTGCCACATGCGCTGTTCCTCAGGAATAGGTTCTGCGTATCTGAATTCTTTCAATGTTCCGTGTACCTCTCCATTTTCATAAGGCACTTCTTTCATTACTTTACCATACTGGTCGTAAGCGGCCCAAACACCATGCGGTTTACCGTCAACAAGCTTACCTTCCAGTTTTGCCATATAGGCTGGTTTCTTACTTCCCTTTACATTGCCGTAATATTCCCAGCTGTAATTACTGCCTCCCCCTTCAGAAAAGGAGAACCGCTCACCCAAAAGGTCTCTGAAAAAGTCATTAAAAACAAATCTTCCAATATTAGCGTCGCCATCTTTAGAATCGACATAGGAAAGAATATATGAGTCGTTCACTTTACCCTTTTCAACATATGCATCGATCATTTTTTGCATGCGTTTGTTCTTCTCAACATTCATTTGAAAGTTGAAATTCAATTTGCTCTTTGAATAGCTGAATGTCTTCTTAGAAAATGTCATTGAAACAGGTCCGGTATATGGCACATCCTTGAATGACAATACATGATCCTCTGCCACATCATAGTCGCCAAAAGAACTCTTCACGTGCATTTGAGGAATCGTGTCTTCATCAGCATCGAAATCATATAGGGCACCTGAGTAAGTTGTATTTAATTCAAGTTCTCCGATTCTGTTTCTGTTCATTCCCGTCCAGCTTGAGTAATCATCTGCGAACATGCGTTCACCGACAATCGCACTGTCTCCCTTTATAGAGAGATTCAATCGCGTCATTCTTCTCTCTGAAGGATAATACTGAGCGTTATAAAGCATTGATGAATCCATAACATGCCAAGAGCGGTAAAGCGTTAAGGGTTCAGTTAATTCATACTGCAACGTATCATAAGCATCATACGTGTAAAATTCAGAGTAGTCATTGTATGAAGCCTTGAGTCCATCCAGAACAACAATATTCTCACGTTTAAACTCATAGTCCGTTCTGTAATAATCTCCTAAAGAATCATAGATGTTACGCTGATACAGCTTACCCGTATAATCATATATCGATCGCTGATAGTGGTTTGAATCCGGAACATATACTACAACATCATGCTCAATACCGTTATCCCAGAATACAGTATCCTCTCTCACATGAACCCCATCTTTGAATTCGAACTTATATGCCACCTGGCCATTTGGATAACGCTTGATATATGATCCTTTATATCGTGCGACCATTCCTATACTGTCGATCATTTGACCGCGAGAGACATATCTGTCTAAATTAGGGTCGTAAATATTGCTCCCATAGCCGGAGCTGTAGGATGGTCCTTCCCAGTCAATCCTTTCCATTGACGGTGCTTCAAGCATGTCAATTTCTGAAAATTCATCTGAACCATATGAATTATATTCCTCCTCATCGAGCTCAAGATCCTCCTCCCTTTCAATGTTCATGCGATACATATAATCAGGTAAGGATGGAATGTCGTATTCTGACATGAAATTGAATTCAAAATCATCGTAGCGGTAAGGGCGAATAAGATTTGTTCTGATCCACGGCTTTTTCACGACAAGAGTGTCTGTTTTCTCATCGGCTAGCTCGTATTGAGTTGTAATCACATCATTATTACGCAAACGTGTTTTAACATCTCCTTCCCAGACATAGTTGATCCGTCTGTATTCCCATTCACCTACTCTTTCTCCTTCACGGTAGTATCCTGCTTCCGTAGGGAATTCAGAATCGAAATATCGAGCATATGCTCCCGTTTCTGCGCCGGCAACGTATTCCTGAAAGATGATCGTGGTATCGAGGTCAATATATCCGAACTCCTCATATTGTTCCACCTCATAATCCTCAAGGGTATAGCCTAAACTTCTGGTCTCAAGTTTCCATTTTCCAACTTTCAATCCCATATCAAATTCACCGGCTTTCAATGTGTCGCCATGAATGTTTAGCCAGTATGCCTTTCCATGCAAGGTGTTGTCCTTGATAGAGAAGTAACCAGCTACCTGATCTTCGATGTAGTTGCATTCACCTTTTGTATCAACTAGGCAAAAAGACTCGAATAATTGAACGTATTCACCGTCCGGGATAGGGTCTAAAACGGGCACAACGTCCACATCGATTTCATATTCCATTTCCAATAATGGATAAGGATTATTTCTTACCGCTTTGATGAATTTACGGCTGTAATCACTTTTATTTCTTTGGCCTCTGCTTCTGAACGAAGATTTTCGCATGATCCTGTTGAACTCCTTTCTCGATAGTTTAGGACCAAAGAAGTCATCGTAATTTTTAGTGTAAGCTGAATAGGTGATCATTGCCCCGTAATGTTCTCTTTTGATACTTGCGAAATATGCAGACGCTTGCTGAGGTTGTACTTTAAAGGGATAAACGAAAAAATCCTTGCCGTTAATCGCAATCGTATCTACCTCTTGTCCATATGTAAACAAGCCCATCAAACATGTCAGCGCGAGAAGAAGACTAGTCCTAGTCAAAGTATTCATAAATAAAAGTTTCCTGTTCAATTTTAGTTTTCGTCTTCGCCTCTTCCACCCATCGGTTCAATTCTACAGGTAATCCACCGTCTTTTAATCTGAACCTGTATTCTTTCTTCGATAAATATTTATCGTCGATAAAGATCGAGTCCACAAATCCGTTTGTTGCTCCACCCAACGCATAATTGATGTAACGTTTTGTAATGAAGGGATAATTCTCCTCGATCATCGACGTCAACAATCCATTTTTCGTGTAATTATATTCAACAACGTTGAAATACTTCACAGTATTCTCCACCTGAAATCTTTTGTAGGGCATCTTCGGTGTTCCCAAAACTATTACGTCTTCCGGCTCCGGATGCAACACCGTGTCAATACTTATCGATCCCCAGTAAAGCGTATCCTTCATGAACATAAGCTCACGTGAGCTTCCTTTCAAATCGTATATTTCTATCTGATCAGTATGCTCGACTTTATAATACTGCGAAACCTCCTCCTTGTGCAGGCCCCCATTAAAATGCTCCGTCTTTACACTTTTAATTGGGCAATGTCCTGTCATCTCTCTTTTAATGACGTTATAAGTTATAGTAACAGTCTCAAAGCAAAGGTTGTCATAGAATGATCTTACTGTCCACTCCTGAAGCGCACCCTTTTTTGTAAATCTGTATACATGCTCCTCACTCAATTCATCATCAAGGGTATCCTTCGGATCATTCAGAGAGATTCGTCTGCGCGTTATCTCTCGAATACCTCGCGCTTTCAAGATGCTATCATCGAACCATACCGGAAAAGAAGGTTCCATCTGACCGCGATCACCGAAATGCTGCATTCTCAAAAGAAAGGGATTGTACTCCTGTTTGGTCACTACTACCTCTTCTGGCTCCTCTTGCCCACAGGATGTGATCAGGGCTAAAACAAGCAACAGATTAAGGTAAACGATGACTTTTTTCATACAGGATTGAAGATACGGAAATTTTCAAGTTGGATGCGGAAGAGAGCAAGATTCCATAGAATGATAACGTAATTTGACTTAGCTTTGCACTATGGAGGAACAACGTCCAATAACTGATTGGTTACCGATCACAAAGAAGGAGCTCGAAAAGCGAGGTATAGAACAGCTCGACGCAATACTTGTATCTGGTGATGCCTATGTGGATCATCCTGCCTTTGGTACTGCAGTAATTGGAAGGATCATAGAAGATGAAGGTTTCTCCGTAGCCATCATTGCTCAACCCAACTGGAAGGATGACTTAAGGGATTTCAAAAAATTCGGTAAACCTAAGTACTTCTTCGGGGTGACAGCCGGCTGCATGGACAGTATGGTAAATCACTATACTGCAAATAAACGATTGCGCTCAACCGACGCCTACACTCCAGGAGGTGTGTCAGGTTTCCGCCCGGACTATGCGACAAAAGTATACTCGAATATATTGAAGGAGATCTATCCGGATGTTCCGGTTTTGATAGGCGGTATTGAGGCATCATTGAGAAGAGTGACACATTATGATTATTGGTCAGATAAACTGATGCCATCTATCCTCGTAGATTCAAAAGCAGACCTTCTGGTTTATGGTATGGGAGATCAACCCTTGCGAGATGTTTTAAGGCTTCTGAAGAAAGGTGTTCCATTCGAGAATTTGAAAACACTTAAGCAGATCGCATTTTTGCAAGATGCAACAGAAGAACTTCCTAAAAACAAAAACTGGGAAACGAAAGAGCTTTCGAGCCATGAGGAATGTTTGAAAGACAAGATAAAGTTCGCGGCAAACTTCAAAACCGTTGAGGTTGAATCTAATAAGTGGCAAGCAGATAGGATCATTCAAAAGGTTGGTGACAAAACATTGGTTATTAATCCACCTTACAAGACAATGAGTGAAAAGGAGATCGATCAATCGTTCGACCTTCCATATACTCGCTTGCCGCATCCGAAATACAAAAAACGTGGTGCTATTCCAGCCTACGACATGATCAAGTTTTCTGTCAATATGCACCGCGGCTGTTTTGGGGGATGTTCATTCTGCACGATCTCAGCGCATCAAGGTAAATTCATTGCATCGCGCAGTGAAGAATCCATTATGAAAGAAGTTGATGAAGTTGTACACCACCCTGAATTTAAAGGATACATTTCCGACCTGGGAGGACCTTCAGCGAACATGTATAAAATGAAGGGGAAAGATGAAGCAATTTGTGCACGTTGTTCAAGTCCGAGCTGCATTCACCCTGTTATATGTAATAATTTGGACACTTCTCATAAACCAATGACGGAGCTTTACAAAAAAGTAGATGCCCTGCCGGAAGTGAAAAAGGCGTTCGTTGGGTCGGGAATTCGCTACGATCTACTGGTTGATGATTTCAACAAGAATAACGAAGACGGAAATCATGATGAGTACATCGAACAGGTGATCACGCGTCATGTCAGTGGAAGGTTAAAAGTTGCTCCCGAACATACGTCGGATGCCACATTGAAAGTGATGCGTAAACCATCGTTCAAGTA
>JBMSGX010000182.1:0-5032 GCA_049416285.1 Crocinitomicaceae bacterium
AAGATCGATTTCGATGAAACGAAGAAGATCGATGCGTCTAAGCTGAGACCTTAGTCATTGATGTAAACACGTGGCAATCGCTGCGAGAAACTTGTAAGAACTTCGTAGGGTATTGTTTCCAAGAGTTGGGCAAAGTTTTGAATGCTACAATGCGAACCAATGATCTCGACGGCATCTCCAGGTGATACATTTAATCCTGTGACATCTACCATGATCATGTCCATACAGACATTCCCTAGTACGGGACATTTTGCACCATTGATAAAGACGCTTCCTTTACTATTCCCGAGGGATCTTCTGAATCCATCGGCGTAGCCAACAGGTATTGTAGCAGTCTGCATGGGTTTGTTCGCCATAAAGGCTTGACCGTATCCAAGTGTGTCTCCTGCATCAAGATTTTTCACCTGAGACACAGACGATTTCCATTTAAAGCAAGGGGTGAGTTTATCCTGGAATTGCACGTTGCTGGAGATGCCATACATACCAATTCCCAATCTTACCATGTCGTATGCTGCGTTGGGATAGCTTGCCGCACCCTCAGAATTAAGTATGTGCTTCATGAAGCCATAAGGAAGTTCCTCTTCTAAAAGCGATGAAAGCTTTTCAAACGCATCGATCTGCGTTTGAGCAAATGGATTTATTGGATCGTCCGCAGTTGCCAGATGCGAGTAAACAGATTTAATATAAACCTCTGGTTGTGCCTTCAAATAGCTGATCAATTGCTTGAGGTCTCTTTCTTCAAATCCAAGGCGATGCATCCCTGTTTCCAATTTAATATGAATGGGGTAGTTCACCTGATTTCTTGCGATCAATTCTTTAACTAACTCTTCTAATTGTGTAATTGAAAAGATAGCCGGCTCCAGGTTATTCTCGATGCAAGCACCAAAAGAGTGAATATCCGCATTCATTACCAGTATCGGAAGTGTTACCCCGGCATTTCTCAATTCAACACCTTCGTCGGTGTAAGCCACGCCCAAATAATCAACACCTAATCGTGTTAGGAATGTACCGATCTTTGTTGCGTCTGAACCGTACGAGCTGGCTTTAACCATACACAGCAACTTCGTTTCATTCGGAAGATGATCGCTGTATGTATTGATGTTCTTACGAATGGCTTCCAGATCTATTTCAAGAAAAGACTGATGGTTTCTTAAACGCAGTTTATTCGCTAAGACTTCCATGTTCGCTGATCGGTTTCCCTTGATCAGAATTACCCTATCTGATAGGTTTTCAGGTAATGGATCACCTGTGGATAGAAAGTATGTTTCGATCGGTTGATAAGGCTCTATGATCTGTTTTAGTCCAGAAACAATAGCTTTATCAAAATTGTCCAAACCGATGATCACAACACGTTTTTTGCCTTGTGCAATTGCATATTGATGCTCCAGTGAACTTATCAAAGCCTCACTGTCCAGTGAGTAAGTATCGTTAATGATGAGGTTTCCATTTATCCCATCAAATTGTTCCATGCGCATGGTCACACCGTGGATCTCTTTGATTTTATCTTCTAGTTGCTTACTCGCAACACCTAGCTGTTTGGCTGCACAAACTGCGAGCGATAAATTCTTTTGACTGATCTTATCCTTGAAAAGTGAATTTTGACTCAGCTCAAGATCGTTTGGCTCAGGATGAATTGTACTTGCGTGAACAGAAAGACCTGAAGGGGCAATTACCCATTCACAGCTCTCAAAAAGTTTTTCTTTCTCTGCTTTTAAAGCTTCTTGTGACTCAAAGTTGGCGAGGTGTGCGGTTCCCAGGTGAGTAAAAATAGCATGGGTTGGATTTATCATCTTTTGAAGAACATCCATTTCTCCTGGATTGGATATCCCGGCTTCGATCAATGCGATGTTCGCCTTGTTATTCAGTTCAAGTAGGGATAAAGCGACCCCTAATTGAGAATTATAGCTCTTAGGGCTTTTTACAACATTGTACTTTCCTTCCAATAATTCGCTGAGCCATTCCTTAACGATCGTTTTTCCGTTACTACCCGTTATCCCGATTACAGGGATGTCAAATCGTTTACGATGATAGGTTGCCAGTTGCTGAATTGCCTTGAGTGTGTCATCTACAACGGTAAATTTTGCTTCTGAATAGGTTCTGTCTGGAGTTCGTTCAACAACAAAATAACGTACTCCCAAGTCGTAAGGTTGCTGTATGAATTCACTTCCATCTCTTAACTTTCCTTTGAAGCTGAAAAAGATGCCATTAGAACCATTTAAGATGCGGCGTGTGTCGTAAAAAACAGTTTTGATCGGTGTGTTGTCATCGATCTTTTCACCTGTTAAAATGTGGTGTATTTGACTGTATGTGTAGTCGAGGTTCAAGTATTAGCTTCGTTAAAACACGTTCTGCAGAGTGGTTTGTATTCTTCAACCGCTCCTACAAGAACCTGCTCTTTCTGTTCTACGGTCCTGTGCGAAAACTGCGCAAGATTACCACAAGATAAACAGATCGCGTGAACCTTCGTGACGTATTCAGCGATTGATAATAGGCGTGGCATTGGTCCGAACGGTGCTCCGGTAAAGTCCATATCCAGTCCGGCAATGATGACACGTACATTTCTGCGGGCAAGCTCTGAGCAAACTTCAACGATTCCTTCATCAAAGAATTGAGCCTCATCGATCGCGACAACTTTTTGGTGATCCCAAAGATTCAGGATTTCATCTGAACTATCTACGCAGTAAGCTTCAAAACTCGACCCTCTGTGACTCACAACATTTTCTCTGTGGTAACGGTCATCGATCTTCGGTTTTACCAATAAGATCTTTTGGTTAGCAAACTCGGCTCTGCGAAGTCTTCTGATCAGCTCTTCAGTCTTACCTGAAAACATTGATCCACATACAACTTCGATCCATCCGTGCTGTTTTATTTCATCCGGAAATTGCTCTAAAAACATTCAATTCGGTTATTAACAAATGATATTCAACAAGTTCTCCTGTAACGGTCCCGGCCACTGGGAACTCTTAGGTATATTTGATCTTAAAATTCGGAATTTTGTTGCACAGTCTTTGCAGTAAGTTAGCAACTTCACCGAAATGTTGAAAAATTGAATCTAGAATAAGAAGGATATGGAAGCCTACAAAAATTTGATCAAGGATATCGAGAATTACATCGCAAAACTGGAAACGGCGAGTTTAACGATGGATGAGCTTTTCGAATTGGAAAAGCTGACACGCAAGTTGCATGAGAGAAGTATCATTTTGCGTTACAAAGCCTTTGAAAACAAAGTAGGAATAGAGCCGGTTGAAGCGAAAGAGGAACCTTCTCCGGAACCAGTTTTTGAACCGGAGCCTGAAGTGATCGAAGAGCCAAAAGCAGAGGAGGAAGAAGAGTTGGAATTCAATATTTTCGACAATGAAGAGGAAGAGGATCTAGGATTTGTTTTTGAAGCACCGCAAGAAGATCTCAAACCGGAAGTCGAAGAGAAAGAAGAAGAGATCGAAATTGAACCAAAAGACGAAGTTGAACCGCAAGAAGTGGAGCCTCAACCAAGTGAGCCAACACCTTCACCGGCTTCTCAAGAAGGCAGTTTTATCGATCGATTCAAAACAGCGGATAATTCATTGAGTTCACAATTTGCGGGATCAAAACTTGATTCGCTAATAGGAGCGTTTGGGTTGAATGAAAAGCTGATGTTCATTAATGAACTTTTTGACGGTTCAAGTGAAATGTTCAGCGATGCGATCAAAGCATTGGATACAAAATCTTCTTTTGATGATGCGAGTGCAATGTTGGATGAATTAGCAAATGAGCATTCGTGGGATCCTGAAGAAGAAGCAGTAGCCGAATTCATTGTTTACATCCAACGCAGACATGCTTAAAAACCTGCTGATCATAGTTGGTTGTTCTTTGCCGGCAGTTTCAAGTGCACAGGACATTAACGAGGTCAGAAGGATTACAAAAACACTTTGTTCACCGGAGTTTCACGGACGAGGTTATGTTAACCGCGGCGATTCTATTGCAGCTGCTTTCATAGCCAGTGAGTTTGAGAAGCTGGGCGTTCAGCCGATTGGTGAAAGCTACTTTCAAGAATTCACAATCGATGCTGTAAATACGTTCCCGGGAAGAACATCTATTGTTATGAATGATCGGAATTTAGAACCCGGTGTTCACTTCATAGCAAGTCCATTATCCGGAGGGTATGACGGTATGATCCATCCAAAAATGGTTTCTTGGGCAACGATCCTGGATCAGGAAAAGTTCAGAGCGATCACGATGGACATTGCGAAAGGGCAAGAGTTCAATGCGATTGAACTGGATTACGTTAATGCGGATAATGACACGCTCAAAATGGTCGGGCCGTTGGCTGACCAGTTGGCAATGTATTTCCCGGTTGTTAAACGTGTCAATGAAAAGTCTACCTGGTATGTGGCAGCTGATCAAGCACGGTTTCCATTGGTAGAAATACAGGATTCAGTTTACCGATCTGAGTCGAGTTTTAAATTACAATTAGACGTTCAACAGTTCCAAGGATACGCATCACAGAATGTAATTGCGAAGATTCGAGGCAGTAAAAAATGCAATAAAACGATCGTCTTTTCAGCCCACTATGATCATCTCGGAAGGTTTGGGGAGGACAACTATTTCCCAGGTGCAAACGACAATGCAAGTGGAACAGCGATGCTGCTTTCGATGGCGAAATATTTTATAGAAAATCCACCGAAGTACAACATTGTGTTCATGGCTTTTGCGGGAGAGGAGGCTGGTTTGCTTGGATCAAAATACTATGTCGAAAATCCACTGTTCCCATTAGATGACATCCGCTTTTTGGTCAACCTCGACATCATGGGAAGTGGAGAAGAAGGAATCACAGCAGTAAATGCAACACTCCACGAAAAGGAATTTAAGAGGCTGAAAAAACTGAACAAGAAACACGAACTGTTGACAATGGTAAAACCAAGAGGTCCTGCGGCAAATTCGGATCACTACTGGTTCACCGATAGAGATGTGCCCGCCTTCTTCATTTACACAATGGGTCCAAATAAGCACTATCATGATGTGTTTGATACCTACGAAGAACTCAGTTTTAGTG
>JBMSGX010000183.1:0-5024 GCA_049416285.1 Crocinitomicaceae bacterium
CACTTTCAGTTAATTCTGGATATGGGTGATTATTGGGGTGACTTTCCCGGAGTCTGCAGCAAAGAAGAATTGGAAGAATTCAAGGAGAATTGTCCAAACCCCGGTATATTTGTAATCTGAACTGACTAACCTTAGCAATGCCAAAGCAACAACGCTTAAAATACGGACTCAATTCCTTTCTGTTAGCGACCTTGATCCTCACAGTGATCGGATTTACCAGCATCAATAGAGTTCCTGAACAGCTACTTGAGCGCACTGCTGCCGATTTTAACGCAGCGGAAAAAGTTAAAGATCAATATTACGCGGACCTGGAGGGTTTTGTAAAGCAATTGGATTCACTTGAAATTGCTCTGAATGCTGATGAAGACCTCGACGTTTTAAAACGAAAGTTGCTGAATGCACGAGAGCAGTTCAAGCGTACAGAGTATTTGCTGAGTTACATCGATAACAATTTTACGAAGCAAATCAATGGACCGACCATCAGAAGGGCAGAAGGCACGGCTGCCACAGGAGCGATCTATTATGAACCACACGGTTTACAGATCATAGAAGAGAACATATATGGCACAGATCCTATCAATTCATCGGAAATACTGGATGAGATCGCAACGATGAAACGGCTTGTCGGGCAGATGCTTCAATCGAAAATTGAGTTGAGACAGGGTCAGGCACAGTCAATGAATGCAGTTATCTGGGATGCGCTACGAATGGAGATCTACCGCATTGAAAGCCTTGGAATTACCGGATACGATGTTCCAATGTCGCTGAATTCGATTCCCGAGACAATCGCTGCTCTCGAAAGTATGTTGGGAGTTGTTCAGTATTACGAAGAATTGGCAGAAGAAAAGGAGGTAACCAAGCTTCACAAGAAAGGGAAGAAATTATTGAAAAAGGCCATTTCGTTTTGTGAGAAGAACACGGACTTTGATAGCTTTGATAGAATAACTTTCTGCAGAAATCACCTGCATGAGATCGGTGCCTGGTTGAATGATATGACGCAGGCATTGGATGTCCAACTCGATGCAGGAATTCGCCCGTTTAGACAGGAAGCAGATAATATGTTTGAAGAGGACTTTTTCAATGTGAACTATTTCCTGAATGGATATTCAGATGAGAAAGCGTCATTGGGAAGAAAACTCTTTTTTGACCCGATCCTTTCAAAAGGAAATACACGAAGCTGCGCCACGTGTCACGATCCCGAAATGTTTTTCTCAGACCGTGTTGATCGTAACTTGAACATGGACAGCACGGAGTTACTGAAGCGCAATACGCCAACCTTGTACAATGCCATTTTTCAAACCAGGCAGTTTTACGATTCAAGGGTGCACAACCTCGAAGAGCAGGCCTTCGCAGTAATTCACAACGAGCAAGAAATGGCAGGTAACCTTAATGAGATCGCGATCAAATTGAAAGAAGACCCTGATTACTATGAGGCATTCAAAAATGCATATCAACGTGCCCCTAACCCAAAAGATATCAGTCATGCTGTTGCATCTTACGTGGCTACATTAACTAGTATTGATTCGCGTTTCGATATGTACATCCGAAAAGAAACGAATTCATATAGTAAAGAAGAAAAGAATGGCTTCAACCTGTTCATGGGTAAAGCGAAATGTGCAACGTGTCACTTCGCGCCTGTGTTCAACGGACTGGTGCCACCTCAGTTTATGGAAACAGAATCGGAGAATATTGGAACGCCTACAACATTTGACGTACCGGATAAATTGGACGGTGATCTTGGAAAGTATGATTTCTCAAAACTCGATGTGCACAGATCCTTTTTTAAAACGCCCACGGTACGTAACTCAAACATGAGTGCACCAATGATGCACAACGGGTCTTTCCCGAACATCAGGAGTGTTCTTGAGTTCTACAATAACGGTGGAGGAGCAGGGCAAGGAGCTGATAATCCAAACCAGTCGCTGCCGGCAGATTCATTAGGGTTGACAAATCGTGAGATCTTTGAACTGATCACATTTATTCGATCTCTCGAAGACGATACGAAGCGTTAGAATTTTATCACGGGAAGAACTTATTCATAAGTACTCCATCAATGTTTCCTTGTTGCGCGTGACAGTTAACGCACTGCGCACCTTTCTCTGATGCTGGAACGGCAACACCTCCATCTTCATTGATGTATCCCCAGACCCATCCGTTAGCATCGGCAAATTCATTGTTGCTCGCTTTCAGTAACATCGCATATCTGAACAATGCTTGCGGGCTGTCGTACAGTTCTTTCACGATCAATGAACCCTCAGGAAAAGTAATGCTGTCGATCACTTTACCACTGGCATCGAGCTGAGTTGCTGCAGTACTGTTGAAACGGGTACGCAGATAGGGCTGTGGGTGTCCACTTCCTGAGCTTTTATCCAACAATGCGTCGCTTAATTTAAACCAAGTGAACCCTTCATTTTCAATGGCTTCCTGATACATCGCGGCATCAATTCCACTTGGCTGTTTGTCTTTTGTACAACTTGCGGTGAGAAGTAAAAGTAATGTAGATGTAATCAGGTAAAATCTCATAATTGCTCGTTTTACTAGTTAGAAGAACAAGTTGGTGAATCCTTACAATCCATTTGTTTTTACTAAATTAACCTTTCTCAATGAGCGTTTTATACCCATGAAAAACTATTTATTCATCCTGTTTGTTGTTCTTTGCAGCGGTTCTGTGACAGCTCAGATCGAAGTATCTCGAGATGTACTTGGTGCTGCCGGAAATGAACTTTCAAACGGCACCTTACAAATGAGTTTCACCGTTGGTGAAGTGTTTACACAAACGCTTGAGAATACCGAAATTCATACGCTTGGTTTTCAGCAATCAGATCGCTGGTTTGCATCTGTGAATGAGCCCGAAGAAAATGCATTTGAATTGTTCCCGAATCCCGCAAGCACGGAGATCACTATTCAAACAACCTCAAAGGAAGCATTCACCTACGAAATTCAGGACCTCGTTGGAAGAGTTATCTTGAA
This sequence comes from Crocinitomicaceae bacterium, assembly GCA_049416285.1. Classification (GTDB taxonomy): domain Bacteria; phylum Bacteroidota; class Bacteroidia; order Flavobacteriales_D; family Crocinitomicaceae; genus UBA4466. The sequence continues at coordinate 2,971 of JBMSGX010000183.1, forward strand.
AGGAAAAACAGGATATTCTGGCCTTCGCTTGGACATCAGCGATCTGCCTGAAGGGAAATATTTATTCAACATGATCTCCGAAAAAGGAGTTCGTTCAACACAAGGATTCATTACAATTCATTGATATGAAAAAGACATTACTTATTCTCGCATTGATCGTGTCATCGGTAACATTTGCACAATCTCCGGAAGGGATCAACTATCAGGCCGTTATCAGAGATAACGCCGGAGCGGTATTGCCTAATACGAACGTTGGGATCAAGATTGGCATCCTTCAAGGGGGTGCAACAGGAACAGCTGTGTACGAGGAATCATTTGCACCTACAACGAGTGATTTTGGATTAGTAAACCTGGTGATTGGAGCCGGTACTGTGATCTCGGGTGATTTTACTACGATCGATTGGTCGGCAGGGCCTTATTTCTTGGAGCTTTCAGCCGATGAAACAGGAGGAACAACATATGCTTTACTGGGAACTCAGCAATTAATGAGCGTTCCATATGCGCTGTATTCAAAAACGGCAGAATCAACGATCAACGATCAGGTGGATGATGCGGATGCCGATCCAACGAATGAGATCCAGGACATTTCACTGACAGGAACAGACCTTTCAATCACTTCGGGAAGTACGGTTGATCTAACACCAGCACAGATCGATTCTGCAGGAATTGCCGCTTACGGTTATTCAGCAACTATGCACGGTGATATCAAACAAGGGTTCCAGTTAGCAGATCATGGAGGTTGGTACTTATTGGATGGCAGAGCGATCAACACATTGCCAGCGAATGCACAAACGGCAGCAGCAAACTTAGGTTTCGTTGGAAACATTCCGGATGCAACGAACAGAATGCTCGCAAACATGGGAACGCTAGGTGCAACAGGAGGTTCAAATTCTGTAGCGATTACACAGGCTAACCTACCGAACACAACAATGAGTGGGACAACCAATATGGCTGGAACACATACACATTCCGTATCGCCAGTTGCTGCGGTAACGAACTCAGGAGGGACACACAATCACCAATTCCACACAGCGGATAATGATTTGAACTATGAAGCATCACAAGGGTATCCCGCATTGGATAATCATGATGCTTTTCGAACAACGGATCGTCGCCAAAGAACAGAAGATAACGGAACGATCCAGGACAGTGGGGCACATACGCACACAGTGACTGTACCATCGCACAATACCAATGGTGGTGGGAATCATACACACAGTGTTACTGTTAGCACTGGAGGCGCTGACACACCATTAGATACCACTCCGGCTTACTTGAGCACAAACGTGTTTATTTATTTGGGAGAATAGTAGATCTTTTGTTCAGGATTACTCTATAATGTACTTCCGTATCACCGCGCCATCCGCATAATGATAGAGCTGAACAATATTTGGTTGATACGAGACCCTTCGACCCATCAAGTCAGTGATCTGAATAAGCTCGCTTGAATTTTCGTCCAGCTCCTGAATGGATACTGTTGGACAAATGTTCCCTGTATACAATGCATCCACCTCACAGCTGCTGATCTCTCGTTTCCAGATCCCCAGATCATCGATCTTACCGGTGAAGGAGCCGTAACTTGCGTTGATATCCTGGTACCAGCCCCCCACTTTGAAGTCACTCGTTGTGATGTTAAATGCTGAAATAGCGGATATCGTGTCAGTCACCAGAACATTGTTGATGTAGATCTTGATAAAACCGTAGTTCGCAGTGATCACAACATGCGACCATTGATTCAATAAAACATTGCTCAAAGGAGCGGTCAAGGTATCCGTTGTAACGCCATCCGAAAGAAGGAAACAAAGGTCGGTTCCATTTAAAAAGATGTTGTACGATGAACCCGAAAGGTCCTGGGGAGATGACCATTTGGAAATGATGGGCTTCAGCTCCTCTGAGCTAGGACCGCCGTAACTCTCCGGATTGATCCAAAAAGAAAAACTACCCTGATAAGGTTCGTAGTCTTCCACATCACCATAGTTCAGATATTCTGAGCCGGTACCTGAGAAGTATAGGGCACTCATGATGTTATTAAACCGATCTGTGGTAGATACGAT
>JBMSGX010000184.1:0-4977 GCA_049416285.1 Crocinitomicaceae bacterium
CAAGATGACGACTATGTGAACAAAGCGGTAGAAGTTTTACAAAATAAATCTGAGTACAATACTATCTTAGGATTCTAGACGTTATCAGTTCAAACTGAACTTCTACTTCTCAATGCTGGACCGTTGGTTTGGACATAATACACATTATTACTTGCACTTGCTTGGTCTTATTGGTGTGGCTGTTGGGCTACCTCTAAGTAAAGTTGTTCTCTCCATTTCAACAATGTTTCTTTTGCTGAACCTATTGCTGAAGGCAGACTTCAAGACCTACGTTGAAAACTGGAAATCCAGCCGCACCTTTGTACTTATTCTCGCATTCTTCCTATTACATTTTGTTGGACTGATCTGGTCCGAGAATATCTCTTACGGATTGAATGATATCTGGAAAAAAATACCGTTACTGATAATACCGCTGGTGGCTACCGCTATTCCCTTCAATACCCGAATAGACAGAAGGTTTTTGTTGCTCACTTTCGTTGCCAGTGTTTTGATAACATCGGTCTTAAACGTCTTATTCTATCACCAGTTGATAGGTGACAAAGAGGTTATTGAATTCCGTGACATGTCCCAGTTTGGGTCGCACGTTCGTTATGCACTACTCGTCGTGTTGGCAATTGTAATTGCGTATAACGAGTTAGTTCAAAGACGAATGATACCGATCGCATTAGTAATAATTGGGTGGCTGATATTCTATACGTTTTACAGTCAGGTGATCGCGGGATTTCTAGCACTCATGACAGCATTCATCGTTGTTCTATTCTACCACTTTTATCCGAAAAGAAAAGTCATATTGATCGGCCTTAGTGCACTGACAATCGGCCTGTTGCTTGCCGTTGCAAACTGGTTGTTTTACAGACCGGATATTGATGTTCATAATTACCTTTCCAAGCTAGATAGGATCACCGCCGAAGGTAATTCATACACGCACGACTTAACGTTAATCGCACCCGAAACATCCAGGCCAATAGGGGAATATGTTTGTATGGAAGAGTTGTCTAGAGAGTGGGGCAAAGTCTCTCAACTACCCTTCAAAGGATTGGATAAAAAAGGGCAACTTCTTGCACAAACTATCATTCGCTATATGGCATCCATGGAATTGCGCAAGGACGCAGATGGATTTGCCTCACTAAACAAACGTGATGTCAAGAAAATCGAAAATGGTTGTGCCAGTCAATACTGTCAAGGTATGATCGCCAGGCTATACGGATTGAAATACCAGATTTTAAATGAAAGTAATCCAAATGGACACTCACTTCTTCAGCGTCTCGAGTATTGGCGAGCGGGATCTGATCTTTTAGCAAAGAATTTCCTGATCGGTGTTGGAACCGGTGATGTCCAAGCAGCTTTTAACGCTCATTACGACCGGACAGAATCTGCCTTGACAGAGAAAAACAGATTGCGAACCCACAACTATTACATCACCGTTTGCATTACTTTCGGAATACTTGGGATTCTACTCTTTTTGTGGATCCATTTTCAGTTCTTCAAAACTGTTCGAAGTGCACATAACCTCATCGGTTTGTGCTTTATTTGGATTCTACTCGTTTCCTATCTCACGGAGGACACTTTAGAGACACAGGTGGGTGTCACTTTCTTCGCCTTCTTCATGGCGATATTCATCAGACCTATCAAAGAATAACAATTTGTTAATTGGGCGATTGGCCTAACACCGAAGTTTCAGGTGTTAAAAGTGTTATATTTGCCCAAAATTCTCGGTATGCGTTTTGAGTTGACCAGAGACTTTCTGAACAAGCTTGAACAGGCGATCGTTCAGAACGATTTGAAGTGGATCGAAGAGTCAATCTTTGACCTGCACGTGGCGGATATTGCCTCGGTTATGGATGAGCTCGATACACCAAACGCAAACTTCATTTACAAATTACTCGATGAGGATACACAGGCAGATGTGCTTGTTGAGTTAGATGAAGACATCCGAGAAGACCTTCTAAAAACATTCTCCACAAAAGAAATTGCACAGCAGCTGGAAAATCTGGACTCAGACGATGCAGTTGATGTCATAGCTGAACTACCGAAGCATCAGGTTGAAGAAGTAATCTCACACATCAGTGACAATGAGGCAGCAGAAGATATTGTTGACCTATTGAATTACGACGAAGACAGTGCCGGTGGGTTGATGCAGAAGGAGTTCATTAAAGCACAATTGGACTGGCCTGTCAACCGATGTGTGGTTGAATTAAGAAGACAAGCTGAAGAGGTCGAAAAAGTATTCACTATTTATGTTGTAGACAAAGACGATAGACTTGTTGGTTTCCTCTCATTAAAACGCCTGCTTTTCGCTAGTCCGAATACGAAGATCTCTGATCTTTACCAGGATAAGAACATGATCTCTGTCAAAACGCACGATGACAGTGAGGAAGTAGCGAAGATCATGGAAAAATATGACCTCGTCTCAATTCCAGTAGTTGATCTGCAAAACAAACTAGTCGGTAGAATTACCATTGATGATGTTGTAGATGTTATTAAGGAAGAGGCAGACAAAGATTTCCAAATGGCATCTGGTATCTCGGAAATGGTAGAGTCCAGTGACACAGTGTGGCGCATCTCTCGTGCAAGAATGCCCTGGTTATTGATCGGAATGCTGGGCGGTATACTTGGGGCACAGGTTATATCAGGATTTGAAGGAGGAATCAGTAAAGTCCCTGCCCTTGCCTTTTTTATTCCACTGATCACGGCGATGGGCGGAAATGTTGGTGTGCAGTCGTCTGCCATTGTTGTACAATCTCTTGCAAAAGGAAATGATCAATTCGGATCGATCTTCAAAAAGATCCTGAAAGAATCTATGGTTGGTATCATCAACGGGCTTGTGCTTTCAATCATTATTTACGGTATCGGGCACGCATTTGATTCTCCGGTACTTGGACTTGTGGTGAGCTTATCACTTTTCACAGTGATCATGTTTGCTGCGGTATTTGGAACATTAATTCCTTTGATGCTCGACAAATACAATATTGATCCTGCTCTAGCAACAGGTCCATTCATCACCACGCTCAACGATGTGCTAGGTTTGTTTATCTACCTTACGATCGGAGTGCTACTTTACGGTATCTAGTATGAAAGTCTTATTCCTTGATGAAGTTCACGATGTACTGGCTGAACGGCTAACTCATGCCGGTTTCGATTGTCAATTCGCATATTCGGAAGACATTGACACCTGCAAATCATTAGCGGCAGGTGCAGACGGACTTGTTATTCGGTCCAGATTCAGAATGGACGCATCATTTCTGGAAAGCGCTAAAAACTTAAAGTTCATCGCTCGTTCGGGAGCCGGAATGGAGAATATTGATGAAGCCTATTGCGAAGACAGAAATATCTTTCTATTCAATGCCCCTGAAGGCAATAGGAATGCTGTAGGCGAACATGCCCTAGGAATGCTATTATCGCTATTTAACAACTTGAACCAAGGTGACCGTCAAATACGAAAGGGTAAATGGGACCGTGAAGGCAACAGAGGTGTTGAGTTGGATGGTAAAAACGTAGGGATCATTGGATTTGGTAACAATGGGAGTGCTTTTGCTAAAAAATTGAAGGGTTTTGATGTAAAAGTATTTGCTTACGATAAATACAAAGAAGGCTTTGACAGTGATTGGGTTCGAGAGTCTTCTATGAACGATATTTATCTCAACGCCGAGGTGTTAAGCCTACATATTCCTCAAACCGCTGAAACAATTTCTTTGATCAATGAAGATTTTATAAAATCTATGGAGAGGCCATTCTACCTAATCAATTTGTCACGTGGGAAGATCGTTGAGACAGAAGCCCTTGTCGATGGATTGAAATCGGGAAAGATACTTGGCGCTTGTCTCGATGTGTTAGAATACGAGAAGTCTAGTTTTGAATCCTTCTTCGAACAAGAATTACCTGAAGCATTTAAATACCTTTTAGGCAGCGACAACGTTCTTTTATCTCCGCATGTTGGAGGCTGGACAGTTGAGAGTTACTTTAAATTAAGTGATGTTCTTGCGGACAAGATCCTTAGCTGGTATCACACTATGGATTCTGCACTCTAAGCAAATTGCCATAATAGAGCTCCTTCCCCGTCGTAGTTTTCATCCAAAGCTCACCTAGTTCTATTTCACTTGTCGGGAAATATAGTTCAGCTAGTTCTTTGATAAAACTCAACTCAACAGTTGGAGAGTACGTATTCATGATCAAGATCCCCTTCTCGGTTAACAGTTGATTAGCGCTCGAAAGTAACTCATCAAGCTTGTCTTCCAATTTCCATTTCTCCTTTTTAGCACCAATTCCCCAGGCCGGAGGATCCATAATGATCACATCAAATTTCTCTTCACGCTTAACCAGCCGTTGTGCAAACTTTAAAGCATCTTCGTGTACCCATCGAATATTCATAATACGCGAAAGCTCCATGTTCTTCGCTGCCCAGGTGATCAATTGTTTCACGGAATCAACATGATATGTTTCAGCTCCAATGTATCGTGCAGCACATGAGGCAGCACCAGTGTACGCAAAGAGATTTAAAAACCTTTTATCAGAATCTAAGGAATCCATGATCAAATCCCAGTTCACGCGCTGCTCTGGAAATAAACCAACATGTTTGAACTTCGTTAATTCGAGCCGAAATCGTAGTTTTTTGTAACTGATCTGCCAAGAATCTGGTTTATTGGTAAGTTTCTTCCATTTCCCGGACTGACCTTTATCTTGAACAAATTCAAAGTCTGCCTTTTCACGCCATTCAGAAAACGGAAATCCAGATCGAAAGTATGCCTGTACTTCGGGCCGGATCGTAACAACATCACCCCAGCGCTCAAGCTTTTTTCCTCCACCGGCATCGATGAGCTCATAGTCATCCCATCCGGAAGTATAGATCTTATGTTTTTTCATGAATTATCTGCGAGGCATCTTACGACGTCCTCCCATCATTTGCGCCATGCGCATTTGGTTCTTTGACGGAGCCATTTTCAACTGCTTCTCCATCATCTTGATCTGATCTTTCATCAT
>JBMSGX010000185.1:0-4887 GCA_049416285.1 Crocinitomicaceae bacterium
AACTGTTGTATCATGACAGAAAAGGATACGAAAATCAGTGGCGTAAACATCACACGTCTTCTGTAACGCGTGACATCTGGATGTACGATCCATCCACCAAAGAACATACACAGCTAACAGACTTTAACGGTGAGGACAGAAATCCGGTGTGGAGCACAGATGAAAAATCGTTTTACTACCTCTCGGAGGAATCAGGAAGCTTTAATGTTTGGAAGAAGGACTTCGCATCGGGAGAAAAAAAGCAGATCACAGATTTGAAAGATCACCCCGTACGCTTTTTAACAATGGCGAATAACGGAACGCTTTCATTTAGTTTTGACGGTGAGTTGTACACGATGAAAGAAGGAGAGACGCCAAAGAAAGTAAGTGTACAGATCAACCACGATGACGAGTATAACCGAACGCAATTGATCGATGTGAAAGGGGAAGTATCTGAAATGGCACTTTCTCCAAACGGCAAGGAAATAGCATTTATCGCCAGAGGTGAGATCTTTGTGACGGCGGTTGATTATTCAGAGACAAAGCGTATTACAAACACGCCTTCGCAGGAAAGAAGTGTAAGTTTTAGTCCTGACGGAAGGTCATTACTCTTTGCAGGAGAAAGAGATGGCAGCTGGAATATCTATCGCATTAATTTGGCGCGAGAAGAAGAAAACCTATTTTATGCATCTACAGTTTACGAAGAGGAAGAAGTTGTGGCAACGGATAAAGAAACATTCCAACCGCAATTCTCTCCCGATGGCAAAGAAGTAGCTTTCTTGGAAGAGCGTGTGGTATTGCGCGTGATCAATTTAGAATCCAAAGAAACAAGAACAGTATTGCCGAAGAAATATAATTACTCTTATTCCGATGGTGATCAGACTTATGAATGGTCTCCTGACGGAAAGTGGTTCTTGGTAGGGTACCTTCCTTACAATCGTTGGAACGATGATGTCGGACTGGTTTCAGCAGATGGAAAAGAGATCATCAACCTCACAGAAAGTGGGTACGGTTGTGGCAATCCTAAATGGGTAATGGGTGGAGAAGCGATCATATGGTCATCAGGCCGTAACGGAATGAAAAGTCACGGCAGTTGGGGCTTTCAGAATGATGCCTACGCCATGTTTCTCACAGAAGACGCGTTTGAAAAATTCAACATGTCTGAAGCGGAAGTAGAACGTATGAAAGACGCTAAGAAAGATGAGAAGAAAGAGGAAGACGACGACAGTAAGGATAAGAAATCAAAAGACGATAAGAACAAGGAAGAGGATGGGATCAAACCGTTAGAGTTTGACCTCGAAAATGCAAAAGACAGAACAAAACGCTTAACGATCCATTCTTCGAGCCTGAGTGATGCGATCATGAAGAAAGACGGAAGCAAACTTTTCTATCTGAGTGCCTTTGAAAAAGGGTACGACCTGTGGGTTCAGGATTTCAAAAAGAATGAGACCAAGCTACTGGCGAAATTAGGAACTGGGGGAGCATCGTTGAAGTTCGATAAGGATGAAAAGAACATCTTCGTGATCAACAGTAGATCGATAAAGGTGATCAATGCCGAAAGCGGAAAACCAAAACCGGTATCCTACTCAGCGAAAATGGAGCTGAATCCGCAGCAAGAATTTGAATACATCTATGACCATGCATGGAGACAAGCCCTGAAGAAATTCTATGTCGAAGATATGCACGGTGTGGATTGGGAATTTTACAAGAAAGAATACGCGAAGTTCTTACCACACATCAATAATGGTGCTGATTTTGCGGAGATGTTGAGTGAGCTGTTAGGGGAATTGAATGCTTCACACACAGGATCGGGTTATCGCTTTAGAAAGCCTGATGGTGACAACACAGCCTCTTTAGGAATCTACCCTGATTACGGCTACACAGGAAAAGGAATTAAAGTGACTGAGATCATTGACAAGAGTCCGCTATTGACCAAGGAATCGAATGCAGCTGATGGGATGGTGATCACAAAGCTCAACAATGTGGCTATTGAAAACATGCCGCATTACTTCAAGTTGTTAAACAATCAGAGTGGTGAGAATGTTTTGGTAACGTATAATGTAGCGGGTAAAGAGTACAGTCAGGTATTCAAACCTATTTCAAAAGGTGCCATGAATAACCTCGCTTATGAGCGTTATGTTAAAAAATGTAATGCTCTTGCTGAAGAGCTGTCGGGTGGTAAAGTTGGTTATGTTCACGTTCGCGGAATGGACGATGCAAGCTTCAGAGAAGTGTACAATGATGCCTTAGGTAAACATGCAGATAAGGAAGCATTGATCGTAGATACCCGCTTCAATGGTGGCGGATGGTTGCACGATGACTTGGCTACGTTCCTCGATGGTGAGATGTACGCAACTTTCCTACCACGTGGACAGAAAATTGGACATGAACCATTATCGAAATGGTACAGACCGTCAGCGGTATTGATCGGTGAAGGAAACTACTCCGATGCCCATGGCTTCCCATTTGCTTATAGAGCGCTGGAAATTGGTAAAACTGTTGGAATGCCTGTACCGGGAACAATGACAGCAGTATGGTGGGAGACACAGATCAACAGAAGTATTTACTTTGGGATCCCGCAGGTCGGAGTTCAGGATATGGACGGGAAATTGCAAGAAAACTATCAGTTCGAGCCGGACGTGAAAGTGAAAAATGATTACAAGTCCGTAGCTGAAGGAAAAGACAAGCAGATCGAAGAAGCGGTCAAATTACTCATGAAAAAGTAGGATGATCTAAATATTGAATCCAGATAAAAACGACATATTCCAGTACTACTGCATAAAATAAAACGGCGATCCCGTTCCAATCTCCTCACTTTCGCGTGTAAGGACAGGTATTCCGGCTGACTGTTCAGATAAGCGTTCTACAAAGCGGTCAGAGAAGATCTCGAAGTTGCCCGAACGGTAGGTACAAGCCACCATATCGATTCCTTGATCTTTACAGTATTCCGTAATGTAGAAGATGAACTCTTCATCCCTGGTAAAAACACCTTTACCTTCCATGCCCAATTGTGCAAGGTACTTTTGTGCTACCTTCATATTGTGATCTGTGCTTTGCGTGTAAGAAGCTTCTTGGTAGTGTGTTCCGATCAAGTGTATCTCTGCTCCCAGGGCTTTGGCTAAGTTGGCAGTCGCTTTTACGATCTGTGCACTCTCTTTTTCAGAGTCGATAATAACACCGATCTTATCTACTGGGGAGAACTCAACAAAAGGATTCACCAAAATGTACGGTACTTCACTGTTTTTTACGGTACGCATGGTACTGCTTCCAAAAAAGTTTTCCCACAAGTTCGAGCGATTCGTGCCCAAAACGATCAATTCTGCTTTCAATACCTCCGCTATCTTAGAAAGGTCTTCTTTTGCATTCCCTTCGATTACACGAAAGTCCAACGAAACATCCGACGGATTATCCACAGATTGTAATGCAAGCTTCAATACCTGTTCTTTTTCTGTGCGATCGTCTGTATTTCTTAGTACGTGTACCGCAACAACATTACGATCCATGTGCGCTGCCAGATCCACAGCGTATTTTAGTGCGTTTTTCGAAGTTTTACTGGAGTCATACCCCACAACGATACAATTCTTTTCCATGATGAGTTAAGTTTGGTTCTAGATGGAGTTTAAGGAATAAGCCAGATATCTTTACGTGCTATTCAGCGCATTCGCAGTTTATTCAGTAGAATTACAATTAGACAATTGAATAGGTAACGTGTGCTATAAAGTTACTCAAGCGCCTTAGCGACGGTTTGAGCGCCACGAATTGAAAATGGCTAAATTTGGAAAAAGCTCCGCAGGAGATCATTGACAAATTCCAATTTCAAAAGAGCAACGAAAACAAGGAGGTGCAGCGCCTGCATTTTTTGCTTCGTTTTTGCTGCTTTGGGCAAAAATGATGAGGAGAAAAGATGTTATTGTTCGGTGAAAGTACTTGTATTCATATCATTCATATTTATCCTAGGTGAGGGAGTCGCTCAGACCCCGAAACGAATAGAAGCGAAATACGATCTTTTCTGGAGTGATGAATTTAACGGTAAAATCCTTGACACCACCAAATGGCGTTACCGCGGAACGGGCAACCAACGGCAGTTCGCATCAGTAAGTGAAGATAACTGTTACTTGGATGGAGAAGGACACCTAGTCATTGAAACCACAAAGAAGGATAGCAACTATTACGTTGGACAGATAGGTACTCAGCAAACGCTGATGACCAGGTACGGTTATTTTGAGTGCCGAGCAAAGGTCAACAGTCAACAAGGACCGCATTCAGCTTTCTGGTTGCAGTCGCCCAAGATCCAGCTAGAGATCAATGATCCCAAAACAGCGGGTGCTGAAATCGATATTTTTGAGTATCACAGAAGGCGAGGGGTTGATGAAGTGCATCATGCTATTCATTGGAATGGTTATGGCGAGAAGAAAAAGAACCGTCATAGAAAACGCGATATAGACAGTCTAAATGTAGGCTTTCATACATTCGGAGTTGAATGGACGAAGAATAGATACACCTTTTACGTAGACGGCAAAAAGACCTGGAGCACCTGTCGCGGTGTCTCGCGTATTGAGCAGTATCTCATTCTCAGTATGGACCTTATGGGTTCAGGTGGTGATTTTAGTGAATCCGTCTTCCCGGATGGAGTGACATATGATTACGTTAGGGTTTATAAACGTTTAGTTCCATAAACTCGGGTTAAGATATTATTTCGCTCCAATTTTGGTAATGATGATTTGCGTCATATTTTATCAAAATCAATCTCTCTACTTTTCCTTCATAATAATGTACTATGAAAGACTTCTATGTCCTTGCCTTAATTTTCTTAACAATGAATGTGAATGCTCAGGATCGTTCTTGGGGAATTAAAGTTTCGAACAATATCACAGGAAAACCGATTACAACATACCACCAGTTGTTCTA
>JBMSGX010000186.1:0-4858 GCA_049416285.1 Crocinitomicaceae bacterium
CAAGAAATCCAGTTATGTTCTTTGGAGAAAACGTGTAAAGTCAGGTGTGAGCTCCAAACATCGAATGAAAAGATGCGGAGATATCTCTAGATTCAAGTGTTCGAGACAACGTTCAATAACAGTTAATAAGATCAGTAAACGGTGGTAACTAATTACGAAGAAATCCTAGTTGATTAGGTTTGTCAGCTTGAAATTACCATTGAAGGGATTCAATCTAAGTGTTACACGCAGTTTCTGCAGGTATTTTGAATCACCGAATGAATCATTCATTTCTGTACTCATCAATACTGGGAAGTACATTGAAAACACAGAACCTAATCTCAATCCGATTCCTACATCATAGGCGTCATTGAGCGCAGTTCCGTTATGGAAAACACCGTAATCAGCATAAACACCGAAGATGTTTCCAAGAACAGGTAATTCAACATACAAGTTCGTTGTGGCCATCCAATTCGATGTCGTTCCGTACCATGATGAAGATTTGAATCCACCCATATTTTCCATACGCTGATTCGAAGAGCTTCCGGTTGTTGCAAATCGTCCGAAGTAGTATTCTTCGAGGAATAGGTCTTGATATCCTGCTGTTCCTGAAAGGGACATCCCGAATGGATTGAAAGCTGAGGTTGGGTTATCAAAATCATATGAATAGGTAGTTCCGGCAAATCCACGTAGTTCAACCCAAGTGTTCTTTTTACGGAAGTATTTCCATTTATAACTAAGCTCTAACCAGATTCGTGCCATCTGATCATCATTGCTGACAAGTACTAGGGATCCGTTTTCTTGATCCAGCCAGTCGTAGCGTTGAAGTGTTCTTACATACTCATTTCTAACGCGGAAGTTAATTTCGTGATCCGGTTTGTTCCAGTTCAATCCATATTCTAAAAATCCTCCTGCTAAATTGATCCATCCTTCGCTGATGAGATTTTCATCGAATCTGTATAAACCCATCACTTTCAATGTCTGATCCAAATCCGTTCTACCGTCTCTGTTTCCTAGGTTTCCTATCCAGAATGGAGTGATACCCCTATAACTAGGTGTAAACTTCTTTATAATACCATTGTTAATGCGTTTCTCACTTGAGTAAGATTTGATGGACATTCCGAATGTTGACTTCTTTAATAATCGGGCAGGCAAATAGTTCAATCTAAATTCTGCTGAACCAACCAATCGATTTCCACCGAAGGAATACATTGGTGCTACGAAATAATTGAAGCGTTCTGAAGGAATTCCGTAATTGTGAACAGCAACTCCAAGCATGAAGTTGTCATAATCGTTTGCTCCAAGAGCAGGGCTCCAGAATATATTCGTTCTATCCGGTTCATTGTCTCCAATGAAGAACTCCAACTTGAGACGTTCCGTTTTTCTGAACATACCAGATGTTCGCGAATAGTTGTTGGCTCTATTCGTTTCCGGGATATCTTTTCCTGGATCGATAGAGATACGATCGTATTCTTCTCCGCGGAATGTGATGTATCCTTTCTTATCAAACGGTTCAACCCATCCTGTTTCAACAACTTCACCATCTTTCCAGGCAGCAACTTCTACTGGTCCGTCAACTTGTCCTTTATTTTTTACTGTAACCGTTGTATTTCCATCTTTCTGTTTTACTCCGGCAACCTTGTAATCAACGTGTTTTGTTGTATTGATAAGGTCGTCAAACAACCATGAGAGGTCTTTTTTACTCACTTCTTCAATAACAGCGCGCATGTCAGCTGGAGTGGGGTGTTTGAACTCCCATCTACGATAATACTCACGCATACATTTGTCAAACAGTTCCTCACCTAAGTAATCTTTTAGGTAGAAGAATACCAATCCCGTTTTCTGATACATCACGATGCCGTAGTTCGCAGGGGTAAATTTCGCAGAATGCGTTTCAATCGGCTGATCTTCGCCCAAACCGGCAATAACGCGATAAGAGATGTCACTCATATCGTGGTGATCCAGGTCATTAAAGTGGAATCCGCCGTTCAGAACCATATCTGACATTTCTGTGTTATCAGGGTATTTTGTCTGCATGTAGCGCACCTCATTCAAAGTGTTCATACCTTCATCCATCCATCCATGAACACGTTCGTTCGAGCCGAGCTGACCGTAAAACCAATTGTGTCCAACCTCATGGACAATAACGATTTCGAGTTCTTTAGCGGTGCTACTGTTTCCGATTACAGTCACATTTGGATATTCCATACCACCACCGGCAGAGATGGTACCGTCCACTGCTGTCACCTGAGAATACGGATAATCCCCATTCCAAAGTGAGTAGTAGTAAATCGCATCATTGAGATACTCAGATGCTTTTGACCATAGACGACTGTTTCGTGGAGTGTACATTGCCCACGAAGTGACCGTTTTTCTAGAGTTCGGTAAGGGAGCCTCACTCTTTAAAACCTGATAGCGTTTATCAGCGAACCAGGCAAAGTCATGGACATTCGACTGTACGTAACGAATCGTTTTCATCTCATCTGATGATTCGGGAAAGTCATTTGCATTCGCAAGTGATTTATCTTTTACGTAGAAATCTCCTTTTAGGATCGCATTCTTAGTAGCCGTTGCTTTTTCATTTAAAAACTCGATCTCTGAAGTTGTCTTCAGATCTCCTGTAGCTCCAACAACATAGTTTTTTGGAAGCGTAATGCTCACATCAAAAGAACCGTATTCGGAATAAAACTCTCCCTGGTTCAAATAGGGTATCTGATTCCAGCCATTTTTGTCATAGACAGCTGGTTTCGGATACCATTGTGTGATCTGATACGATTGTCCGATGTGTCCAAGACGTGAAATTTCGCCACTTGGGATCTTTACTCTGAAAGGTGTAGAAACAGCAAGCCGTTCTCCGTGTTGTAAAGGTTCAGGAAGTTTGATCATGCAAATATCTGGGTGTTCTAAATCTAATGACCATTCGACTTGATTACCATTTACTTGAAAATCTAATGAGTCTATAAATCCTTTATCAATATCATCCCCAAATTTTAGGATCGTTTCTCCAGAGGCGTATTGCTGCTTCGCTAAAGCAGTTTCACCATTTTTATACGCATTTGGCCACAGATGGATATAGATCTCATTCAGGGCGTTCGGTGAATTATTAATGTATTCAAATTGCTCATCTCCATATAAGAAGTGCTTTTCATCGTCAAGAGTTACATTGATCGTGTAATTAACTTCCTGTTGCCAGTAGTCCTGAGAAAACGAGATAGAGGCTGTTAGAACAAATAAAAATGCGCTTAAAAATTTCATAGTAAAGCTTTTAAGCAAATGTAAGTTTTTAGAATAAAAAAAGCCGGCACATGGCCGGCTTCTCAAACTTCGCAGTGCGAATTATTTTTTGATCACAGTTGTTCTGTGGATCGAATCATTCGTAGATACTCTTACGATGTATTTTCCACTCGATAGATCACTAAGATCGATCGTAGTTGATTGAGTGTTGATCAGTACTTTACCAGTTAGATCAATTACTTCTACAGAATTGATCTTATTGATATTTGTATTGATCGTAATCGTCCCAAATGTTGGGTTCGGATAAATACTGATGAATGGAGCAATGATCTCTTCAAGGTTGCTACAAGCATCAACAACGATATCTGTTGTCGCATCATTTGTACATCCATTTCCATCCGTAATTGAATACGTGATCGTATGTGTACCAATTCCGGCTGTAGCAGGATCAAATTGGTCGTTTGATACTCCAGTACCAGCGTATGAACCTCCAGCCGGAGATCCTCCCGTTAAGTCGAATGCTACGTCGTAAACACAAACTTGAGAGATTGCAGTCATCGATACTGTTGGTAATGGATTAACAGTAACTGTTATCATATCTGTGTTCGTACACCCGTTAACATCCGTTCCAGTAACTGTGAAAGTAGTTGTTGTAGCAGGATCAAAAGCTACACCATCAGTAGCTCCATTATCCCAAGTGTATGTATCAGCTCCAGTTCCCGTAAGTGTTATCATATCAGTTTCACAGATCGTCGTAGCTGTGCTGTTTGCCACTACAATCGGCAATGCATTTACAGATACTTCAACCATTGTTGCAGGTGAGGTACATCCATTCAATTCAGCGGTGATGTAGTAGAACTCAGCTCCAATACCTGTTAGCGTAGGAGTGTAGGTTTCACCCGTTGCGATCTGGTTAGTTAGACCTGCATCATCGTACCATGTATGAGTTATGATAGCCGGGCTCGTTGAGAACGATGCTTCCGGGAATGGAGTCACTGCTGTCGCATTTGTTGTTTCATTGTCAAGCGCATTAATTCCACTGAATGTCCATTCATTGATATCAAATGCACCGTTATTTGGCTGCGAACCGTTCACCCGGTATGCCCAACCGTCGAGGTATTCCCAAGGTTGACCTGTACCGTCAGTGTTGATGTCACCAAACACATCAATAACAGCAGCGTTCATAAACAGCTCGATCGCATCATCACCATTTACGTTACCAGCCCAAGTATCTGCTTCCTCCGGGTAATATCCAAAGAAGTTAAAGAACTCAAGTGAATCTGTACCTACACGGTAATGGGATCCAGCTGTAAGCGCAATGTTCGGGAAAGTGAACTCTTCACCGTCCGTTCCACCTCCATTGTTGGCAGAACCGAAACCGAAGATGCTCAAGTCAGCAATATCTTCTATTGCGTAGAATTCAATACATTTAGGGAACCCTCCAGGTAGTGGACCATCCATAATTCCCGAGATGATAAACGGAGCACCAGAAGTAGTTGCTATTGTTACATCTGTAGGTGTAGCACCGTCACAAAGGATCTGATCTCCTGATGTCATTGGAGCCGAAGGAGTATTAGTGATCACAAGATCAAGTTCTCTTATCCTGTCACAGTTATTTTGGTTCGTGTAAACCACCTGATAAATT
>JBMSGX010000187.1:0-4849 GCA_049416285.1 Crocinitomicaceae bacterium
ATGAAATGGCAATCTGACCATCGATCAACTTTAAACTTCTTTGAAGAAAGAGGTGGGATCTTAAAGTTTTATCCATTGTTGGATCTTACCCGCGAGGAAAGAGACGATTTTATTAAAAAATACAGTTTACCTTTCCATCCATTGGTGAAAAAGGGATACAATTCTATTGGGTGTGAGAATTGTACTGTTCCGGGAGAAGATAGAAACGGGCGATGGAATAACCACCCGAAAACAGAATGTGGATTACATTTATAGGTATGAAAGTAGTATTAGACAGAAAAGAAGAACCGTTTCATTTTGAAGCGATCGATGAGAATGGATTTAAAGTACAAATGGATGCGAATCCTGCCATAGGCGGACTGGAAAAAGGAATGCGTCCAATGGAATTGTTACTGGCTGCTGCTGGTGGTTGCGCGAGCATTGATCTTGGATTGATTCTCAAGAAACAGCGACAAGTGCTGGAAGATTATCAAGTAGAAGTTAGCGGCACTCGAAAAACGGACACTTCGAAGTCGTTTGAGAAGATTCACTTGCATTTTGTGCTGCATGGCAATCTCGATTCAAGTAAAGTTGAACGTGCCATCACTCTAACGGTGACAGAATACTGTTCTGTACTCCTCAGCTTGAATAAAGAAATAGAAATAACACATTCCTTTGAAATTAAGAATTATGAATCCTGAAACAGCAGCAATAAGAAGACAGTTTGCTCGAACGGAGAATAAAGAGCATTCAGTACCGCTTTATTTAACAAGTAGTTATACGTTCAATGATGCGGAGGATATGAGAAGTCAGTTCGCGGAGGAAACGGAAGGACATATTTATTCCCGATACGCAAATCCGAATGTAGAAGAACTGATCGATAAATTATGTGTTATTGAAGGTGCGGAATCTGGTTGGGCAACGGCTACGGGAATGGCAGCGGTTTACACCACATTCACAGCTTTATTAGAAGCTGGTGATCATATCGTTGCAAGCCGATCTGTATTTGGAAGTACGCATAAACTCTTTACGGAGATCTTTCCTAAATGGAATATTGAAACGACCTACGTTCCATTTGATGATTTGGATGGTTTTTCTTCTGCAATTCGCACAAATACAAAGATCATTTATATCGAGACACCAAGTAATCCTGCGCTCGATATAATTGACATCCAGGCATTGGCTAAAATAGCAAAGGACCATGGTGTTTTATTTGTGGTGGACAACTGTTTCGCAACTCCATTACTTCAGCAACCAATAAAATTGGGAGCAGATGTATCGATTCATTCGGCAACAAAGTATATCGACGGGCAAGGAAGGACAATGGGTGGTATTATACTTTCGTCAATAGAGATTATAGATAAAATTCGCGCTTACGCGAGACATTCAGGTCCAGCTTTGAGTCCTTTCAACGCTTGGGTACTTTCTAAATCGCTAGAGACCCTTGATGTTAGAATGGAACGTCATTGCAAGAATGCACTTGAGATAGCCAGAAGATTGGAAGGTCATTCGGAAGTGAAGTTTGTAAAATACCCACATTTACCGTCTCATCCGGGCTATGAAATAGCCAAGAGACAGATGAAAGCCGGAGGGGGATTGATTTCATTGGATCTGAAGGGTGGACTGGAAGCCGGTAAGTCCTTCTTAAATAGGTTGAAGTTATTTTCGTTGACTGCGAATCTAGGTGATGTAAGAAGTATCGCAACGCATCCGGCTTCTACAACGCACTCTAAATTATTACCGGAAGACAGACTTGCCGTGGGCATTACAGATGGATTTGTGCGCTTATCTATCGGACTTGAAAATATTGAAGATATCTGGACTGATATTCAACAGGCACTGGAGAACAGCTCAAACGAATTAATAACCTTATCTTTGTCGGAAAATTTAACGAATGGCAACAGATAAAGAAGCAGTAAGCTACTGCGTTGGAATGAGTATGGGAGGAAGCTTAATGCAGCAGGATCTTGGAGACCTTTCTCCGGAGATCATTGCTGAAGCGATCTCTGATATTTTTTCAGGAAAAGAATTGAAATTTACACCACAGCAGGCAAACGAGATCATTCAACAGTTTGTGAATGAACAAGGTGCTAAGAAATATGGAGCAAACCAGGAGGCTGGAGAAGCGTTCCTTGCTGAAAATGCGAAGAGAGATGAAGTTCATGTAACGGCTTCAGGCCTTCAGTACGAAGTGATCAACGAAGGAGAAGGCGCAAATCCTGGTCCTACAAGTCAAGTAACTGTGCACTACCATGGTACATTGACAGACGGTACCGTTTTCGATAGCTCTGTAACTAGAGGTGAGCCTGCAACTTTCGGAGTAAATCAAGTAATAAAAGGTTGGACAGAAGCGTTACAGCTAATGAACAAAGGAGCCAAGTACAGATTGTATATCCCACAGGATCTTGCATATGGAGCAAATCCACATCCGGGAGGACCGATCGAACCGTTCATGGCATTGGTGTTTGATGTAGAATTATTAGAGATCGCTTAATGAAAAGAGTATTTATATTCTCACTACTATTCGCATTAGTTGCAT
The DNA here is from genome assembly GCA_049416285.1 of Crocinitomicaceae bacterium. GTDB lineage: Bacteria > Bacteroidota > Bacteroidia > Flavobacteriales_D > Crocinitomicaceae > UBA4466. Next base: position 2,519 of record JBMSGX010000187.1, read on the forward strand.
GTGGTGAATCTGAAGAAAAAACAGAAAAGCTTGCTTTTGACAAGTACGAGCAAGAATTATCGTTTGCACTGGGTGCAGCCGAAGGGAAACGCATACTGGAAACTCCTGGATTTAACGGGACACAGTTAAGTAAGTCATTCTTGTTGAAAGGGTTCAGAACGAATTTCTCAGAAGTGGAACCTATGGGATGTGACGTTAGTTTAAACAATTTGTACGGTCCTGCTGGTACTGATTTTAACACTGATTTTGTAGATGAAGGTTCAGAGTGTGTTGGTAAGATCACTGCTTATGGATTTTTTAGAGAAATAAGCCAGGTCGATAAAATTTCTCAAATTGATACCACGTACCTTTTCAAAGGGTTTGAAACAGCTTTAAATAGTGAAGATACCGTTCAGCTCAGCGAGGAAGATCAAAATTCTGTTTTACGTGAGTTCTTTGAAGGAATAAACGCTAAGGTACAACAGGAGATCGCAGCTAAAGAGGAAAACATTTGGGCTGAAGTGAAAGCGATGGACAATGTAAAAGAAGTTGAAGCGGGTGTTTGGATCGAGACAGTAAAGGCTGGTAAGGGTGCTTCTCCAAAAGAAGGGGATGATGTGCAGGCTGATTATATTCTCACGTCTCTAACTGGGGATACAATTCAAAACAGTTTTGACAGATTGAAATCGGGACAGGATATTCCTGCACCGGCATTCAATTTGAACATGGTTTACGAAGGTTGGAGAGTTGCATTTCCACACTTGAAGAAAGGAGGGCAGTATAGAATCTATCTTCCTTATTCAGCGGTGTTGGATCAGCGTTTGCCACAGCAGTCGTACATTTTCTATGTTGACTTTATAGACTTTGGAGCTGCCAATTCGTTGGTAAAAAATATGTAAGCAAATTCATATGTTCTTGAAAGGCTGCTCATTGAGTGGCCTTTTTTGTTTGCTTAACTGTTAACGAGATGTTCTATGTCGTGCGATTTCGGTCTTTGAAAACAGGAATCTCGTGCAAACGAACATATGGATAACTGTCTTCTAATTTCAGGGAATAGTAGGAATTCAATCCTCCGATACCTGCACAACCTGCCTTGTCCAGATGTATATAATACTCCTCTGAAAGAAGCGTTTCATCCATGTTTAGTAGTTCGATCTCTCCAATAACTAAGGTAGTGTTGGAGGCTGAAATAGGAACTGTATCTGTCAGTTTCATGCCAATTTTGATCGCGCTTTCTTGTACAAATGGAGCTACAAAATTGTCGATGATCTCGGGAGTAAGATTACAAGCTTCAAACTCTGATGTTTCTTCATCAAATTTAGCACTCGTATAATGAGCGTTCTTGGTTAGCTCAAGGGGTATACTATTTATAGAAAAGTACCCTGTTTCTAGGATGTTGTTCAATGTATCTCTCCGAAAGTCCTTGTGTGGACGCATGAAGAATCCAATGAGCGCAGGGTTGCTTGATAAATGAACTACCGAACTGATCACAGCGGCGTTTTGATTACCGAAGTTTGAAACAGTTCCGATGAGATTACCTGGCTTAATACCTGTAACACTGTTGATCAGATTTATACGTCGTGCCAGTGAAAGCGTTGTAATGTCATTTTTGTTCAATAGCATAAAATCTTTTTTGGAAAGATATTGAATTATTGTTTAACTTTATAAGAAATATGTTAAACATTATGGAGAAGGATGAAATTCTAAAGGCTTACTCGGAATACGTTCTTGAAAAGAATCGTCGTCCCGAAAGTGTGTATCTGTTTGCAAAAGAGTTAAACGTGGATGAAACAGCGATTTATGATCATCTATCAGGGTTCGATGAGATAGAGGAGGAGATCTTGAATCATTTCATACAAAATGCTGTCGACCTTACGTTGAATAAAGAAAAAGAGGAAGAGCTCGGACCGAAAGAGACATTACTTACTTTTTACTTTACCCTCGTAGAAGTTTTAAAAACAAACAGGTCATTGGTTCAGTTTATTCTGCCACTGGAACGCGGTGAGTTAATGCGATTCAGATCACTGAAACATGGCAAGCGAACGTTTTTAAAATTCGTAGACTCATTGCAAGTCGAAGCGCCAGCTTTATCGTTCATACCAAATGAACAGTTCAGGGATAAGGCAATAGCAACAGGTGCTTGGATGCAGTTTTGTTCGATTGTACTTTACTGGCTAAAAGATGCGTCCAAAGGATTCGAGAAAACAGATCTGTTTATCGAGAAAAGTTTGCGATTGTCTTTTGACTTGACAGAATCACGTGTTATGGAAAGCTTTATTGACCTAGGGAAATTCATGTTTAGCAAATCATGAAAACACTCGATCATATTCCACAGTCAAAGGTGCAGAGGGC
>JBMSGX010000188.1:0-4832 GCA_049416285.1 Crocinitomicaceae bacterium
TTAAAACGAACTATTCCGCACTGATCACGCTTACCTCTGTTTTCTTTTTCTGGGGGTTTGTTGCCGCATCAAATGATATATTAATTCCGGTGTTCAAAGATGAGCTTCAGCTGGAGCAATGGCAATCTCAGATGATCTCCTTTGCCTTTTATGTTGCATATACGGTTGGTTCAATTTTATACTTGATTTTCTCCGCTTTGCTTAAAAGAGATGTTCTTTCGAAGATCGGATATAAGAAAGGAATTTCGCTTGGCCTTATAATTTCAGCTGTAGGAACTCTGCTCTTTATCCCGGCGGCGAGCATGGAATCCTTTGGACTTATGATCTCAGGACTTTTTGTTGTTGGTCTTGGTTTCTCCTTGCAGCAAACTGCAGCAAACCCTCTAGTTATCTCATTGGGGGATCCGAAAAAAGGGTCACAAAGATTAAGTCTTGCAGGAGGGGTAAACAATGTGGGTACGACTATTGGTCCTGTTCTTATTGCATTAGCGATTTTCGGAACGACCTCTGCCAGTGATGTTGAAGTAAGCATAGAAAGCATTCGTATGCCTTACTTGATCTTAGGGCTTGCCTTTATGTTGGTTGCTGCGATCATTTATTTTTCAAATATTCCAAATCACATTACGCAAAATGAAGAGTCCGAGCAGGACGATCAACTTGTGGACAGCCCAACTAATATAAAGAAGGGGCTATTCAGTTATCCTCAGTTATATTTAGGAATGATCGCCATTTTCGTTTATGTTGGTGTTGAGGTGGCTACAGCTGGTAACCTGGGTGAATACCTGAAAAGTGGATTCGGTATGACATCCGCTGAGATCACACCTTATGTTTCGCTTTACTGGGCGAGCTTGATGATCGGAAGATGGACCTCAGCTGCAAATGTATTCTCTGAGAACCAAACTGTCAGAAGTATATTAAGGTTCGTTCTTCCGTATGGAGCATTCGGGGTTTTTATTCTGATCAACAGTATATCAAAGAACGATCTTTCTTCAATCTACTATTACGCTTTTGTGATCATCGTGATCATCCTGGCTGAATGGATGAGTAAAGGTAATCCAGGGCGTCAGTTAATGCTGTTCTCTATGCTCGGAATCATTGCATTGTTGATCGGAATGTTTACTGAGGGAATGACGAGTATCTATGCCATGGTGAGTGTAGGGCTTTTCTGCAGTACGCTTTGGCCTTGTATATTCACACTAGCGATCGCAGGTATTGGCAGTTATACCAACAAAGGTTCGGGCTATCTTATTATGATGATCATGGGGGGAGGGTTTATTTCCCTATTACAAGGATTCCTTGCAGATCAAGCAAGCATTGGGATTCGTATGAGCTTCTTCGTAGGAGTGGCATGCTTCATTTACCTGCTAAGCTATGCTGTATTGGCGATGAAAAGCCTCAACAAGCAAGGAGTTACACTCGACTAATAGTCTTCTCGTCCCTTGTCTTACTCATTGCACATCCTTCACACGCCTCTGAGCGTGAGAAGAACTTCTTTCTTACCTCATTTGCAAGGTAAAGGACCGCAAGTGCCAAAAATGATATGACTAGAATCGTTTGCATCAGCTTAATGTAAGGTAGGCTATATATGCACCAAGGTACGCCAATCCACCCATATATACAACCTGGATGATCGGCCATTTCCAGCTCTTAGTCTCACGTTTTACTACTGCAAGCGTAGCCATACACATCATGGCAAATACGTAAAAAACCATTAGGCTGACACCTGTAGCTAATGAATATACAGGTGATCCATCTTCCTCTTTCTCTCTACGCATTTTCTCCAGTAGAGGTGCTGTATTCTCACCATCGTCTTGAACAGCGTAAATTGTAGCCATTGATCCAACAAAAACTTCTCTTGCAGCGAAGGAGGTCACTAATGCTATTCCGATCTTCCAATCATAACCGATCGGTTCGATAGCAGGTTCAATCGTTTTACCTATAATACCGATATACGAGTTCTCCAGTTTCTTACTTGAAACAAATTGCTCTGTTTCTTCTGGAGTTAGATCCATTTGTTGCGCAATTTGAGCTGCTTCAATTCCCGCTTTCTCCATCCGGTCAACAGGACCATAAGTTGCCAATGCCCAAAGGATGATCGAGATGGCAAGGATAATTTTACCCGCATCCCATACAAACACTTTGACCTTTTCCAATACCGTTAATCCTAGATTTGAAAGTCTAGGCATTTTATAAGAAGGCATCTCCAGGATGAGAGACCCTTTTTCCTTTTTTAGAATAAGCGCATTTAACAGCATCGCGACTACCAAAGCCATTGCAATTCCAAGCATGTACAAACCAAACAAGACAAGTCCTTGAACGTTCATGAACCCGAAAACTTTTTGCTCAGGAATAACCAATGCAATAAGCAACGTATATACTGGTATCCTTGCACTGCAACTCATTAGGGGAGCTACCAATATTGTGATCAAGCGTTCCTTCCAATTGGGAATAGTGCGGGCGGACATAACCCCTGGTATAGCGCATGCCACACTTGACATAAGTGGGACAATACTTCTTCCATTCAATCCAAATGGCCTCATCAAGCGATCCATTATAAACACGACTCTCGCTAGATATCCGGATTCCTCTAAAATTCCAATGAAGAAAAAGAGTAATGCGATCTGTGGGATAAAAATTACGACACCACCAATACCCGGTATTATTCCTTGCGTGAGTAAGTCTGTAAAAATCCCTTCTGGCATGACTCCTGCAACGTAATCACTTAAGTTTGCAAATGCACCATCTATGAGGTCCATTGGGACATTGGCAAAGGTGAAAATAAACTGGAATATAGTGATGAGCACGAGTCCAAATATCAAATAACCAAAAATGGGGTGAACCAGAATCTTATCCAGCTTAGATGAAAATGACTCCTCCTGCTTTTCTTCTGTCACAACACCCTTTACCAGGTCTCGAATTAACCCTTGTCTCTCTAGCGTTTCTTTCTCTTGGGCATCTAGGTCATCCGCGCCTGCAATTTCCGAATCATTCAATTTATGACCGGATCTTACTTTTAATGTTTCAAGGGCTTCAAAAATCCTGTTCTTACCACTTTTGATTCTGGCATTCGTTGTCACGATTTCGGCGTCTGGGAATCGTTGCTTCAAACCTTCAATATCGATCTTGAGGTTTTTGCGATCCGCAAGGTCAACCATATTCAGGATCATCACTGTTGGCAACTGTAGGTCATATACCTGACTGAACAATAGTAGATTTCGTTCCAAATTGGATGCGTCAACAACAACTAATAACGCCTGTGGTCTTGTTTCACTGTCCGTTTTGATCAAAGAGTCATACACCACCTTTTCGTCCGCAGATCGAGGGTAGATACTATAAGTTCCCGGAAAATCAATGAGCTCATACTCTTTATCTCCGTAACTGAAGTTTCCATACTTTTTATCTACGGTAACTCCAGGAAAATTGCCAACGTGCTGTCTTAATCCCGTCAGCAAATTAAAAATCGAGCTTTTGCCCGTATTTGGATTTCCGATCAGACCTAATCTCATAAAGCCTCTTCTGAATTTACATAGATAAGATTGGCCTCGCTTTTCCTCAATGAAAGCACGTATCCTTCGATATCAATGGCTATAGGGTCACCAAAAGGAGCGCGAAAAAGCACTTTGACTTTCTTTCCTGGAATGAGACCCATTTCCATCAGTTTTACCTTCAGTTTTGAGTCCTTCAAACTATCGACGGTAACCGTACGACCATTCGCTATATTATCCAGTTCTGTAACCACTTATTTAGAATGATTACAAATATAATTGGAAGTATCCGATCTTCCACTCCCCTTTTCGAGGTATTTACTTCTGCTTAACGATCAGCCTTGCCGTTTGACGCGTTTTCTGCTCTAACAAGACCTCTTTATTTTCTGTTACCCTATCGATGGTTGGTTGATCGTAATGACGAATAGTAACCAGTTCCAGACCCCCATTGTATTTCACGTCATATGAGTCACTGAAAACATGCAGGATCTCCTGTACATCGATCTTGTCCTCATCCAACAAAATATTGAAGTTTAAGGCTGAATTCTGCATCACATTGATCTTAGCTTTCGCCCTGGCTAGTCTTTCAAAGATATCGCTCAGATTCTCTTCAACGATGAATGAGAAGTCCTTGGGTGTAATAGAGAACAAGGCCTGATTCAATTTGAATATGAAAGATGGCACTAAGTGGTCACTGTCCATTTCCGATTGGATAACAGTCCCATCAGCCGTTGGATCAATAAATGACTTCACATACAATGGAATTCCTTTGTTTTGAAGCGGTTTTATCGTTTTCGGGTGTATTACAGATGCACCGTAATAAGACAGTTCTATCGCTTCACGGAATGATATTTTATCCAGTTTCACTGTATTATCGAAGTACTTTGGATCCGCGTTCAACATACCGGGTACATCCTTCCAGATCGTCACGCTTTCCGCATCACAGCAAAACGCCATGATCCCTGCTGAGTAATCGGAACCTTCGCGTCCTAATGTTGTTGTTAATCCTTCCGATGTGTGTCCCACAAATCCTTGTGTGATAAGTATGTCCGCATGATCAAATAGTGGTATGAAGTTAGCACCGAATAAAGCTTCCGTTTTACTCCAGTTCACTTCACCTTCTCTGTACTTGTTATCTGTTCGAACCAACTTTCTCGCATCCGTCCATTGTACATTAAATCCAGCGTGATATAGATAGGCTGTTACGATCTTAGTTGATAAAATTTCACCAAGAGAAACGATCTGATCGTATTCAAAATCGTAGTTATCCGGGAGACTGGAATCATAGTTTTCGATCAAATGATCAAAAATGCGTTCAATTTCCTGACTGATCGCCGTCCCATCCTC
>JBMSGX010000189.1:0-4808 GCA_049416285.1 Crocinitomicaceae bacterium
TGGTCTTGTTGATGTTGACAGTATTCTCTTGCGGAACTCAGGCGGCATCCATTCTGTCCCTTTCAGGTACGGCAGAGGGGGTCAAATATGAAGATGATGCCGAACTCAGATTGTCGGTCATAGACTGGTCCGCCCCCGAACAACTGGCAGCGATTGAAACTGCCTATCGGCAATATCAGGATGACGGCGATCTGGAGGCATTTCTTGACATCGTTGATCAACAGGATACCCGCGGCTATCTGTTTACTGCGGCGGCCACCGGCTATCGCATAAAGTATGCCTGGAAACATGACGGGGGAAGTGACCAGGTGATGCACTTTCTGGTAACCCCGGGGCTGAAAACCCGAAACCCCTATTTATGGGAAACACCTAATAACAACTCACCTGCATTTACCCTTGTCCAGGTACAGATGAGTGATGAAAACGGCGTTGCCAAGTCCTCGCTGGATGGAGAAATAGTTTTTAACGAACAGGGAAAACTGCAGCTCCAGTCCTTTGCAGCCTTGCCCCAGTTTGCGACGCTTGAGGACACTACCCCCTATTATTTGAAATAAGACCAATATATTTGCGGTTTTAAAGGATAAACAGGGCAACAAGGTGAACTGAGTGTTTCCCGGAAGAATGCTGGCATGCTTTAATGTTGCCAGCATTTTTTTTGGCCGCTGACATTCATGACTATCCTTGAAGCCCTTTTTCCCATTGTTGCCATTGCCGCCCTGGCATGGCTGGTTGCGCACAAAGAAATTGTCAGTGATTCTGACGTCAAGGGTTTCGAAAAAATCACCTTCAATTTCCTTATCCCCTGTATGTTATTTCACGGCACTGCGACTATGTCTTTTCCAGAAGTAATGGACTGGAACCTGATGTGGGCCTATTACCTCGCTATTTTTATTATCTATTTGTTGGGGATGCTTATAGCTTTCTTTCGCTATGGCCTGGGACAGGCCAGGTTGAGTGTTATCGGCATGGGTTGTGCGTACCCCAATGTCACGATTTTGGGTATCCCAATATGTCTGGAACTGCTTGGTGAAGAAGCCTTTGTTCCGATCTTCATGCTGATCGCTGTGAATAATTTGTTGATCTTTTCATTTGGCATCATTGTGGCGGAGTTGAAAAGAGAAGAGGGAACCGCGTTACGATCTCATTTGTGGACTGTATTCAGGGGCGTAGTGAAGAACCCTATCAGTGGTAGCCTTCTTGTTGGTGGTGTTGTAAATCTTGTTGGTATAGCAATCTATTCCCCGCTAATGCAGTCGCTGGAATTGCTCAGCCGCGCCGCCATTCCTGCAGCACTGATTTCCCTGGGGGCGGGAATGAACAGATATCATATTCGTGGCGAGATTCCCATGGCAATGTCGATCACGCTAATGAAGTTAATGGTTCTGCCGGCGCTGGTGTGGACGCTTACGGAGTATGTATTCGAAATGGACAGGCTATGGACTCAAACCGCTGTACTCTTGTCCTGCATGCCTGTGGGGATTTCCGTTTATGTCTTTTCTATTCGTTACCGATGTTGTGAAAACCTGGTAGCCAGTGCGATAGTCCTTTCTTGTGTGTTATCTGTCTTCAGTATAAGTTTCTATGCATTTTTACTTGGTCTATAGTAATTATTCCCGATAATTATAAAAATTTGATTGCCTCACATCATTTATTTGCAATTTGTTTATTCTGCGTAATGGTATGTAAATTTTTCGGAGTTATTTATCAATGTGTTCTGCCAAAGTATTTATTGTTGAAGATAGTACATCAACAGCCAATCTTTATAAGAGCTATATTCAAGAGATTGATTGTGATGTGGTGATTTTCAAGGAAGGTCTTCAGGTTATTGATGCTCTAAAACAAGAATTGCCAGACGTCATGATACTTGATATCGAATTACCAGATGTAAATGGATTGGAGATCCTGGAGTTAATTTATCAAGAGTCTTTGCCTGTAACAACAATAGTACTAACTTCACACAATTCTTATAGCAATGCTAATAAAGCTGTGGAGTTGGGAGCTTTTGATTTCCTTGAAAAACCGTGCTCCAAACAGCGATTCCGGGTAACTGTTAAAAATGCCATAGAACATGGGAAGTTACTTGAAAAGGTTGAAACCTACAGTAATGAGTTTGACCTGCATAAATACCACGGATTTATTGGTAGTTCACTAAAAATGCAGATTGTATATAGAATTATAGAAAGCGCAGCAAAATGTTACGCCAGTGTTTTTATCACTGGTGAAAGCGGAACTGGAAAAGAGGTTTGCGCTCATGCCATTCATAATTCCAGTAATAAAAAAGACAAGCCATTTGTAGCATTGAATTGTGCTGCTATCCCGAAAGACCTTTTTGAATCTGAATTTTTTGGACATATTAAAGGCGCTTTCAGTGGAGCAGTGAATGATCGAATAGGCGCAGTTGAAATGGCGGCCGATGGCACACTGTTTCTTGATGAAATCTGTGAATTAGATTTGAGTCTTCAGGCAAAATTATTGAGATTTCTTCAATCAGGAACTTATCAAAGAGTTGGAGATAAAAATGAAAGCAATGTATATACCCGCATTGTATGTGCTACCAACAGGGATCCGGAAAAAGAGATAGAAGAAGGTAGATTTCGAGAAGATCTTTATTACAGGTTAAATGTCCTCCCAATAGAAATGCCAGCATTGCGTGATAGAGAAGAAGATATACTTGTTCTGTCGAGATATTTTCTTGAAAAATTCAGCAATCAATTGGGTAAGGGGTTTAAGGAAATATCACCGGAACTTGAAAAGGCTTTCATGGGTTACGAGTGGGCGGGGAATATCAGGGAGTTACAGAACACACTGGAAAGCGCGATTATTTTAAACGATTCTACAGTGCTTGAGTTAGAAATGTTGCCGGTTAGCATAAGGAAAAAGCTGACTAAAAAATTGGATAGTGTGAATTCTGGAAAAGATGGTGCTGGAAATGTGATAGTAGAGAAAAAAGGGTCGAGTGAGGATGTTATGGGTATGCAAGTTAAACCTTTCTGGTTAGCTGAAAAACAAATAATTGAGTCAGCAATAGAAAATTGCGATGGCAATGTTCACCTTGCAGCAAAAAAACTGGAGATTAGTGCTTCAACTATTTACAGGAAGATAAAGAATTGGGAGCTTGGTGAAATATGAGGCAATTTTTTGAGGTGAGAATGTAATGTACGGTATTGTTGAAAATTCATTAAAAGATCTTGTTATCTCCCTTGAAGGGGAAGAAGGCTGGCAAGCCATTGTAATGAAAGCAGGTACAGTTGCTGAATTTAATGATAACCAAAGGTATGAAGATGTTGATACTTTTAATCTGGTAGCTGCAGTTTGTGAAAAATTGAATATTGATTCCGAAGAATATTTGGAAGTCTTTGGTGTACATTGGATATCAAAGACAACTAGTGAGACCCATGGTGGGCTGATGAACGTGACAGGAAAAAATTTCCGAGAGTTTGTTGGTAATGTAAACCTTCTTCATGACAGATTGTCTACCGCTTATCCAGGTTATATTGCGCCAAGGGTTGAAATTTCAGATCAAGGTGAATATATGGAGATAAGATATATTTCATTAAGAAAAGGAATGTCGGCATTTGTTAAAGGAATATTAAAAGGGTTGGCCGTTCGATTTTCTGAAAATATTGCGTTCATAAAGCAGGTTGATGAATCTACCGACGAGCTTGAATGTACATTATTTTTGATAAGTGTTGAATAAAATGTCACCTTTCAGTGAAATAACACTACTTGAAAATTTATTTACTATTGTCATAGGTTTTGACAAAAAGGGTGGCATATCTTTCTTGAGCAAGCTTGCCGAAGAAAAGATTGGCGAAGGTTTGGCTGGAAATATTGATAACTTGATTATATTTATCAAGCCTCAGAAGGCGCTGTATGAAGTTCAAGGATCAGATATGTGCTTCCCTGAAAGTTATATAAATGAATTGATTTTGATGGAGTTTAATTTCAGTCGTTATCCCGTTAGAGCACAATTAATTAAAAGTATTTCCCAAGAAAATTTCTACTATATTGTAGGTACGCCTTGGTTAAACAAATTAACAGACTCTGAAAAAGAATATGAATTCACGCTTGAAGATTTGCCAGTTTATGACTCACAAATTGATCTTCTGATTGTTTTGGAAGACAGAGAGAATCAGCTCAAAGAATTAAAAAAATTGGGAGAAGAACTAGAAGTATCCAGAATCAATGAGCAGCTGGCTAATAAATCTAAATCAAATCTATTAGCGATGCTTAGCCATGAAATGAAAACGCCACTGACATCTGTTATTGGAGCTCTAAGCTTGTTGGAAAAACTTGAATTCAAGCCTGAAGATGAAAAGCTTATTGATATAATCAAGACATCTTCAAAAAATATACTTACATTGATTAACGAAATATCTTCATTCTCTAAGGTCGAGCTGGGTGATATTCAAATAAATTTAGAAGTCTTCAGTTTGCAAGATTTGGCTGATGAAATAAAGCTAATGCTTGGAAGTAATTCAAGAAATAATCAAGTACCCGTCATATGGCATATAGAAACATCACCAAGTTTATTTTATTCCGCTGATAAAGAAAAAATAAAGCAGATACTTCAAAACTTGATTGTTAATTCTCTCAAGTTTACAAAAAAAGGCGCTATCAATATTTACATAAATGAAAAGATATCTTCTGAAACAATGAAGTTACTAATTTCAGTAGAGGATACTGGGGTTGGACTTTCTAATAGTGCTATGGAAAAAGTATTTGATCCTTTTTGGGTGGATAATGATACGCGTAATTATAATCCTGCTGGAGTAGGTGAGTATATCTCGATGGTCAGCGCTATAAAT
>JBMSGX010000190.1:0-4775 GCA_049416285.1 Crocinitomicaceae bacterium
ATAAGCCAGTGTAAAGCGGAAACCTTCCATCGACCTCATTCACTCCTTGTTTGGTGCTAAACTCTATCCAATTTAGATTCTCTTTGTAAAAATTGTGGTAGATCATTGGTAGAACCATATCTAAATGCCAGCTTGACCAATCCTGACGCACCATGGAGCGGGACATTTCTGGAAACGGAAATACCGCAGCAGAGATCTTCTTATCGAAGCTGTGGGCAATGTCTGAAAGCTCATTAACCAGTGATGTAACGGCATTCAATCTGAACTGACGCCATTCGGTGCTTAGCTCAGGATGCTCTATCTCAATTGGATCAACACCTGTTTGAGTTTTATACGCCTCACGAGCTATTGGATGATATCCATAATCGTACTCAGGCATTTCTGTCGTCTGAACGAGATCATATTTCGGCTGCAGTGCCTTCCCTAAGATCACATCACAAAAACGCACGTAATCGAGATGCACTGAAGCAAGACCTTCAACTTCAGCAATTTGACGGATGTTGTTTTTTATGTGCTCACGTGCTCCGGGACTAAAAGGACTCAACCATTGATAATACCCCACATAAGCATTGTACTCAAGACTATTCTTCCCTGCCCTATTCACTGCATACCATTCAGGATGTTGTCTTGCAACTGAATCGCCCGGTCTATTCATCGTCCATACCCATCCATGAATTTTCAGATCAAAGGAATCTGCCAATTGTACATATCTTCTCAATTCATCTGCTCCTCCTCCAATGAACAAATCTGATATGCCAGATCTTGAAGCTTTTTGGAAGATTTGCAACCATTCTTCATCAGATCTGTTCTTATTACCATGCATCCAAGCTGCATAAACGAATTCTTCAATGTCTTTTTCTGAAAGTTGGCCTTGCTGATTGACCGTAATTCTTTTGCCATCATGTTCGACCGAGATCTCAAATCCGAATTCTGTTGTTGTCATAACCGGATTCAATTCTGGCGAACTCAAAGGGTTTAACATTTCCAGGGAAGGTGCGTATTCCCACTTGCCAATTTCTTGGAATTTCTTCTTTCTATATTGCTTTTGAAGTCGGTATAAATAAAACAGGTACTGACGCGCCTCTTCATGAGATTGCCATTCGAGTAGTTTCTCCTCAGAAATCGAACCGTCAGTGAAAAGAACATACCCCCAATGTTCAGGTCGATGCATATCGATCGCACTTTGCTGACACCACACCCAATTGTATTCCTTTTTCCCTTTTTTACGCTGATATTTTCCGTTTTTCAAATCATGCTCCCATTGAACTCTGGAAAAATTTATCCGCCAAGGGTCCGGAATTGATTTGTGTTTTTTACCGTAAAGAAGTTCATCCAAGGAGCTCCAAGGAACGCCTATTTCTAACGACCATCCCTTGTCCTCTTTCTTTGGATTATTGATCTTACCATCTACATGAACTCCTACTTTAAGGTCCTCCATATCCCAATCATTGATGATCGGACCACCTTCCCGATAAGCATTCATTAACAAGAGATCCCATACCGTTCCTAACGCGTTCACCTCTAGCTCCGCATAATGAGTTGCATTTGTGTAGGGCTTCATGAAGATCTCGAAATCGTTATTGTAGAAAATGACCTCATCTCGATTCTGGATATCCGCCCAAACGTGTTCTTCCTCCATCTCTGTATAGAAATAAATGAAAGTATCATCCCACAATATTTTAACACGCGTATCATAAAAAGGGGAAGGCTTTTTATCTCCTTCAATGTCTTGAAACAGATCCGTCCACTCAATAGTCTGCCAACACGACTCATCAGCCACCCCGTCAAAAGTGATCTTTTCACTAACTTTATTAGCTACGTAGTGTTTGGGAATAATTGGCTCGAAGAACTCCTGACCACTTACGGAGAAGCTTAACCCTAAAAGGAAAACTGAAAAGAAAGTTGAAATTTTCATTGACTCGAAAATACAACTTCTTGCAGATTAACAGGAAAACAACATGGTTCAAAAACTCTCATTTTTCTTAATTGTTCTGACAATAACAGGATGTAGTCCATATGTAACTGATTTCTCCGGTTCGCTTATTTACAAACAAAACTTTCGTGTACTCAATGATTCTATTCCCGAAAATATCAGAACGCATTATGAAGAGCGCTATACTGATACTATTGAACTCTGTGTTCTTCCAAGCGGAGCTATAGAGCAGGAGTATACTTCGGGGTATCTTGGTTTGGATTTTATGGCGAATGTATCCGATCGAAAACGTTCTGCTAACGGTTTCAAAGGAGTTGATACCATACTGGTTAGACAATACGTTTCTATGAAAGATGATCTTTCAAAATTTCAAATGCGCTCTTTGGTTCTTACGGGTTCAGAAGGCGTTGTAGGCGATTCAACTTATGATTTTCACTATAAATTCAACTATCACACTATAAAGGATTCACTTTACTTTTTCCAAGATTTTAAAACATCATTCCGGGACTTTTATTTTGGAAAACTACTAACGAAAAGTAGACAGCTTCCGGTTAGCTATTCAATACAAACAGCTGATTATGAAATGACTCGAAATTTGATATCTGTATGGCCAAGTGATTCCGCCAAAACGATTCGTCTGAAACGAAAATTGAAAAAACTGATTCCATAATTGTGGAAATTGAACGTACATCGCATCTGATTGTATACAGAACCATAAAACGATGCGTATGAAGAATTTCTATATCGAAGAACGATGCACTCAGAACTGGAATGAGATGCCCAAAACTTCCAATGGGACCTATTGTGGTCAATGCTCTATGGAGGTCTACGATTTCACCAATAAATCATCAGAGGAAATCAGGGCGATGCTTTATCAATTTCGCGACAAGCAGCTTTGTACACGCATGACAGTGGAACAAGAAAGCACGTTAAATCGAGAGTTTGAATTGTGGCAGTTATCTGCAAGAAAGCATATGCAACGTGCAACATTGTTTACCTTTTTAATTGTTTTTGGTTTGTCTTTTGTGAGTTGTTCTCAGGAGTCAGACAAGCAACAAATTGAATCCATACGACAACAGGCAATCGAGGTTTTAAATACAAATGAGATTTCTAAAGATGCCGTTGAGATTACAGATCCTACTTCCGATGAAATCGAAATCGCTCAAATTGAATTGGCAGAGTCAAAAGACACAATAGATTATACTTTAGAAATGGAATTAGACGAAATTAGCGTTGTGACAGATATCATGGAAAATTTTCCGGAAAGAGAATATGTGCTTGGAGGAGCCGTAATGCACAGAGTTGAATATGTCAATTACCTTGAAGAAGTCGTTCCAGAAAAAGACAAGCAATACGATGATCTGGGAAGAGAAATCCCTACGGAATTTGATCTCGTATCATTTCCAAACCCAACAGCCGGACTAACGAATCTGAAGCTAGAAATACCTGAGCTGAGCGAATTGAACATCTCGGTTCATAACATGTCGGGAAAGCAGGTTCATGACTTTAAGACCCGGGAGTACTACCCGGGAACACACGAATTAGGATTTGATCTAACCGATCACCCAACAGGTATGTATTTGGTCATCGTTCAATCCGAAAAATTCAAGAAAATCGTTCGTGTAAACAAGCACTGATCACTTCATAATAAATGAAATAGGAATATACACTTTCGATCGCACATCCTTCCCGCCTACTTCGGCGGGTATCCAATTAGGCATTGCTTGGGTAACGCGGAGTGCTTCCTTATCGAGTGAGCTGTGTACACCTCGTACGACCTCCACTCTTGAAAGGGATCCGTCACGCTCTACTATTAACGAGATAAATACCCTTCCCTGAATACACATCTCCTTTGCATCCGGTGGGTATTGGATGTTTTCCGAAATAAACTTCATCATAGCTTCCGGACCACCAGGATACTCGGCTTGTAAATCCGGAAACTGAGAAATCTCTTCTTGCGTATCAACATAAGGTACCGATAATTCATAATCGCAATCAATCAATTCACCATCCTTCTGTAATCTAAATCCAAGGTGAACTTCCTTCTTGTCAAGTTTTGAAATATTGTCCTCCAACACAAGTCCTAAATTACCATTCACGATTATCTCGTTATTGACAGTATGCAACGTTAAATCAATGAAATCCACTTTGTAAGAAAAGTACTCCAGAACCCCCTCGACGTGATGATAATTCACCTTAATTTGTTGTTCATTCAATTCATAGAGAGAATCGAGACCATTGTAGGGAAGATATAATGCTATGCTCGTTACGGATGATTTCGACTCTTTCTCGAACGTTAGTTTTAACATGTCATCCACCAAAGAATACGATTTTGTAATCCGTGGAGGAATGGTCATGTCATCTCCTGAATACCGGTCTCTCATTTGGGCGCAGGATACCTGCAATAGTGTAAGAAAACCAATTAATAATAAGCTCCTCATGTTATCAGTAAATCAGCGTTTCCTGAATCTATTCTGCTGTACAAAGTACCCAGTAATGTTCATAGGTACTGCCAGGAACGCGAACATATCCTATGCCCACTTTAGTACTTTGATCATCAAACATTGTTACGTAATGTCCAACACTATTGAACCACTGATTGTAGGTCGCACTTGGTGTTAAATTACCCGCTGCGATGTTTTCAGCATTTAGCCTTGTTTCACCGTAGAATTTTCCAATTCGCTGGAAAGTACTTCCAATTCGCACTAGGTTACCATCGACGCGATCATAGGTGTCATGGTCAAAATAATCCTGTGATCCCAGATCAAATGCATGATAACGCGCCGCATTGGCCAAATCTTCATTCCACATTAGGGGTTCAAGTCCTTTATCATCCCTGGCG
>JBMSGX010000191.1:0-4757 GCA_049416285.1 Crocinitomicaceae bacterium
TAACCGTATTTTTGCATTCGTGCTAAACCAACTTGAACATATCCGTTTGAAATCCATTATCGGGATTCTGTTCTTATTGATCGCCACCTTTTCGTTTACTCAAACAGAAATTAAAGGGAAGGTCGTTGATGCCAATTCACAGCCACTGGAATTTGTTCAAGTGCTATTGAGAGGCATGGTAGACGATTCTCCTTTTAAAGGAAGCACGACCGATGCGGATGGAACCTTCATGGTTTCAACGGACTCTTCTTTGTTCAATTTCGAGGTGCGTTTTATGGGATTCAAAAGCGTGTTTTTTGATTCCTTGAGCGCAAAAGGTTCATCAATTGACTTGGGGACGGTTAAACTTGAATTGATCGATCAGTCATTGGATGAGGTAACTGTAACCGCTGAGAAATCGACAACTCAATTCAGATTGGACAAGCGCGTATTTAATGTCGGAAAAGACATCAGTACCTCAGGTGCCAGTGCATTGGAAGTGCTAAATCACGTGCCTTCAGTAACAGTTAGCATGGAAGGTCTTGTCGCGTTGCGTGGTAGTCAGGGGGTCCAAATTCTCATCAACGGTAAACCATCTGTGATGTCTGATGATCCGTCAAAAGCACTAGGAACGATCACAGCCGATATGATCGACAGAATAGAGGTGATCACTAACCCTTCGGCGAAGTATGAATCTGAAGGAACTTCGGGTATCATCAACGTCATCCTAAAAAAGGATGAAAAAGAAGGTCTGAATGGTTCGATTTCACTGAATACTGGAATACCGGATAACCACAGCATTGGGATCAGCTTGAATCGGCGAACTGAAAAGTTCAATCTTTTCACGCAAATGGGAGCTGGTTACAGAAGTCTACCAAGATATCAGTCAGCTATCAACCGAGATAAGATCACGGGTGAGGAGATTCAAAGTGAAGGGATCAACTACCGAAATGAGCAGTTTTACAATATTACGTTGGGTACGGACTATCATATAGACGAACGAAATGTCATCACGCTTTCCGGAAACTTTGCATATGAGATCGAGCAGCAACCTTCTGAAACTGAATTTGAACAGTCATTGAATGGGGGAGACCCACATACGGTTTGGACTCGAACAGAAGAAACCTCTGCTAAAAATCCGAAATATCAATATGACCTTCAATACAAAAAGGAGTTTAAAGACACGTCGGAACATACCTTTACATTCAGTACGCAAGGCAGGTTCTTTGGTAAGGCACAGTCTTCTGAATTTGATAACAGAAGTGCGATAGGGTTGCTAGATTTTCAGAAACAACGTACACGCACAACTTTCAAACAATCGGATTATACCTTCAAGCTGGATTACACAAAACCCTTTGCTAAATATTTCATTTTAGAAACAGGGAGTCAGTACACAATGAATGATGTTGGGAATGACTATGCTGTAGAAGACAGCGCAGCTGGATTGTGGCAAGCAGATTCAAGTCTAACCAATGATTTCCGCTGGAAACAGAACGTACTTGGTGTGTATACCACCGGTTCCTTCGAAAAAAATAAATGGGGAGTGAAGCTTGGGTTGCGCGCTGAGAACACGGTCTTGAATACGGAGCTGGTTACCACTGGTCAGAAGGATGCTCAGAATTACACGAATCTTTTCCCAACTTTTCACACAGCTTATAAGCTTTCCAAGAACATTTCGATGCAGATGGGATATTCGAGGAGAATTCGTCGTCCAAGGTTATGGGACCTGAATCCATTCTTTAATATTTCCAATAACTTCAATATTCGAAGAGGAAATCCGGAATTATTGCCGGAATTCACAGATTCATACGAGTTAACGAGCATCTACATTTGGTCCAAAGTAAGCATGAATTTGGGTGTATATTACCGTTACACCACGCAGACGATTGAGCGCGTTTCCCTATTTGAAAACAATGTGAACACGGTGATGCCCTTGAATATTGGAACAAACGCTATGACGGGAGTTGAATTTAACGCGAAGTACTCTCCAACTAAATGGTTGACAGCAAATGGTGATTTTAACTTCAATTATTTCAATAGAAAAGGGCAGTTTGAATCACAGGACTTTGATTTTACAGGAAACAAATATCAGTCAAAACTGATGCTGAAGTTTAAAGTGACAAAAGCTATAGATCTTGAACTAACGGGAAATCATGAATCGGGTTATGTCACGATCCAGGGAACACGAGACCCAATTGCCTATATGGATGCCGGGTTCCGCGTGAAGTTACTTAAAGGTAAAGGGATCATGAATGTTGGTGTTCGAGACGCATTTGCTTCCCGCATTCAAGTTGACCGCATAGACCAGGACGACTATTACCTTTATTCAAGAAGTACACGTGGACGATTCTTAACCTTCGGGTTTAGCTACGGATTTGGTAAGGGTGAGGCGATGTCTTACTCTGGAGGCAGCCGACATTAAAATTTGAATCCCTAGGAAATTATTGTTTAAACAATTAAATTTGTTGTTAAACAAAAATGGTTATGTCAAAGAACTTTCATTCATTCAATGCAACCAGCCTTCAGGGCAAAGAGGTAAGCATGGATGCCTACAAAGGGAAAACTGTATTGGTAGTTAATACTGCAAGTAAATGCGGTTTAACTCCCCAGTATGAAGGCTTAGAGGCTATGTACGAAAAGTACAAGGATCAAGGATTAGTGATTCTTGGCTTTCCGTGTAACCAGTTTGGCGGACAGGAGCCCGGAGATGAGAAATCAATCGAAGAAGGTTGTTTGGTGAATTATGGGGTAACTTTTCCCATGTTTTCAAAGGTAGAAGTCAATGGAGGGAATGCACATCCGATCTTTAAATACCTTAAAGGGAAATTGGGTGGATGGTTTGGATCTCGAATCAAATGGAACTTCACGAAGTTTTTAATCGATCCGGATGGTAAACCCGTAAAACGTTTTGCTCCAACGACAAAGCCGGATAGCATAGCTCCTTACATAGAGAAGTATCTTAAATAAGCCGATCTATTAAGTGGATAGGAATTAGTAAATTGTTGCTTCAAATCTACTACATGTCCACAAATACAAGAATTCGTTCAAACAACAGATTTTGGATCATTGCAGGCTTGATCGCCTTCCTGATCATAATGACGGTTTACCTTTACATACAGGGTAGACTATGGTTTTCAGCCAGTGGAGATGTGTTGCTTTGGGTTGGAGATGCTTTTAGCAGTGAGAACTCACAACAGCTGATGGATCCATACAGTTTCTCGCACTTTTTACATGGGGTCATTTTCTTTTTTGTTTTAAAATATGCCTTCGGAAATTTCTCATTGGAAAGCCGTTTTGCTGCCTCTGTGATGATGGAGGGATGCTGGGAAATGCTCGAGAACTCGGCGATCATTATCAATAGATACAGAGATGCAACTGCTGCGTTAGGGTATAACGGAGATACGATCTACAATTCTTATGGTGATCTTTTGTCCTGTTCGATCGGATTCATTGTTGCTCGGTATATAGGCCTTAAGTGGAGCATCTTCTTGTTTATTGCAATTGAGCTGATTTGTCTGTTTTGGATTAAGGATAATTTGACACTGAATGTCATCATGTTGATCTATCCAATAGATGGCATTAAAGAATGGCAACTAGGCTAATACCTTTCTTATTATGGCTAGAGCATTCTTCATATTATTTTTAATAATTCCCATTGCAGGGTATACTCAAACCCTCGCAACTTATGATCACAATGGGGTGCAACGTTCATACAACTATTATGTTCCAACCACATGGAATAACGCGCAGCAAGTGCCGCTTTTATTTGTTTTACATGGACTTACCCAGACTGGTGCAGGAGTGATGGATATTACCGGGTTTAATGATATTGCTGAGCAGAATAATTTCATTGTATGTTATCCGAACGGTTTAAATGAGTCATGGAATGCAAACATGAATGTGACATTTTCTAGCGCCGATGATAAAGGGTTTTTGGAAGAGCTAACAGCTTATTTTCAATCGAATTTTAATACTGATCCAAGTCGACAGTATTTGTGCGGTTTTTCGACAGGTGGATTTATGTCCCATAAAATGGTTTGTGAGTCTTCAGAATGTTATGCTGCAATAGCTACAGTGAGCGGAAACATGAGCGATACCGTGTATACCAATTGTATGCCGCAGGGGTCTCCTTCAGTTCTGCACATTCACGGAACAGCGGATGCAGTTGTGCCTTACGGTGGAGGTCCCACTTCTGGAGTTTCAGTTGATGCCGTTATGACTTTCTGGCGAAATCATCTCACGTGTGACACGGATCCTGTGATTACGCCGATGCCCAACCCCAACCTTTTTGATCTTTCAAGTCCTGAAAGATGGGTGTGGCAGAATTGCGGTCAAGATGAACTGCAGTTAATTCGAGTTTCAGGAGGTGGACATCAATGGCCAGGAATAACGACGTTTGTAGGTGGGGTAGGAACCATTAACATGGATTTTTATTCACCACAGGAGATCTGGGATTTTTTGAGTGATAAAACGTGCCAGGAGTTATCTGTTCAAGAGCTTTCATCCGAACTTATTACAGTTTCTCCCAATCCAACTTCCGGTTCCATTGCTATTTCATCCGAAGTTGAGATAGAAAAGATCCAAGTTCTTGATCTGAACGGAAGGATGGTTTTTAAACGGGAAAATGGTGAGCAAAAAATATCTCTCGATGCCTTGGATCAGGGGACATATGTATTACAGTTTATTTGCTCAAATGGACTTATTTCAAAAAGAATAATCAAGGAATGAGGTTAATCCTGATCTAGTGTTTCCTCATCTTTTTTCTTCTTACCGTTCAT
>JBMSGX010000192.1:0-4734 GCA_049416285.1 Crocinitomicaceae bacterium
GGAGAAGTTCCGATCCAAATGACTATTCCGGTTAACATTCCATTGGAAGAAACCGCCTTGTCGACGTACTTCAGAAAATTAGCCTTCGGTTTAAGAGGATTAGCGGATGCATCATTGAACGACATCAATGTAGATGACGTGAAATAGCTATTTCAGCTTTCTGTAACTTCTTATCCAACCTGTATCTCTTACATCATTCAGTAATTGCCAGAAGCTGGTATCCATGAAGAAATCAGTGTCAATGTGTCCTACATTGTATCGCTGATAGAGGTATTGCTCCTGCAGCGGAGAAGGCTTCATGTATTTATTACTCCACCCAAGTCCTGATCCGTTTCGGAAAGGATAAGTACCATATCGTACTTTCCATAAGCTATCCAGAGAAGGGCAGTAAGTATATTCTTTATTGGTGATCGAATCTTTAAGCACTCCACCTTGGATACCATGAAGCTCGAAATAATTGATGCGTTGTGGGTTGTAAATACTTGGCCAATGTCCGGAAACGAATTTTATAAATGTATCTCTGTCACAAATACGCTTTTTAGTAAGAACGCGGCCATTATCGAGAAAACACGCGTAGGTCATCATCTGGGAATTGGAACCAACAGCTATCCGCACCGCGAAGACCGGGTTGGAATAGGCATAATAGTTCTTCCATTGAATAGAAGAACATACCAAAAAGACTGCTATAACCCAAAGTCTCCACATAACTTATTAAGTTACGAAAAAATTAGCGTTTGTGTTTCAATTACTTACGCAGTGCGAAGTAAGTGACAATGGTTCCAATCAAAAAGTATGCTAAAGGAATAACCCAATGATGGGAAAGGAATATGGACATTAAAAAGCCCGGGATCAAAAATATGATCAGTAAATGAAAGCGTCCTTGATGCTTTGAATTATTCAAAGCGATAGATCTTGTCTGGCGTTATACACGCATGAAGTTTTACATCTGTTGGAAGCACGCCTTCTATCGTTTCCTCGGTAGGAGGGAACTGACTCAGTCCGATGAACTTGCAGCGAGGAGCACATTTCGTTAAGAAGCGATCGTAATACCCACCACCGTATCCAACTCGGTTTCCTTGTTCGTCGAATGTTAACAGAGGTAAGAACACATATTCAAAGTGCTCGGCAGCTACCACTCGTCCCTTTTTAGGCTCGGGAATTCCGAATGTACTGATCTCCAACTGATCATGCGTATCAAAAACAATATGTTTGATATCCCTTCTGCTGTTGATCTTAGGTACTGCTACTTTCGCATCGAAAGATCTTGCTTTCTCCCAGATCAGATAGGTGTTGATCTCTTTTTTTCGCTCGATAGGTAAAAACAAACTTACCATTTTATGATCCAGCTGATAATTGCTGAATAGCATATGTGTTATCTGCTGCGAAATATCATCAAGCTGCTTAGGAGCGAGCAGTTCGCGTTTTTTTAAGTAATATTCTCTTAGTTCCTCTTTCGTCATTACATTCCAGGGAATAGGTTACGCGCTGAGCTCATAACTTCCTGCTCGTTCAGGTTGTTTACTTTTTCAAGTGCTCGGTTAAATGCCACTGTCAGAAGGTCCTCAAGATCGGATTTATCAAGATCGTTCAATTCCGCATTGATCTCCAATCCTTTTAACTCTCTGTTACCATTTAATGTGATGCGCACTAAACCGCCCCCGGCATCCTCCGTAACCAGTGTATTATTCAGTTTTTCTTTGCTTGCTTCGGACTGCTGTTTCAAATGTTGCAGCTTTTCCAGCATGTCGGGAGTAAACATAGGCAGTGTGTGATTATTTGAAGGTCTAAAATACAAAGAAATCCTAAGCTACAGCCAACGTACAAGCAAATTCTTGCGTTTGTCTAATAGCTAAAATTGCTATCTTCGGAAAAGCAAATTAAAAGTATGAAACGAACACTACTTATGCTGTTTATCGGAACAGCGCTTACCGCTGTCGCTCAGGATGAAGATGACTTCTTCAGTGACGACTCAGAATCATCAAAGTCGTATGAAAGAGCCTTCAGCTCAACGCGCATAATCAACGGTCATTCGGCGGAAACTTTGGAAGCCGGGGAATTGGAGTTTAGAATTGAGCACCGCTTTGGTGATGTAGCTGGTGAGAATGGAGGAGCACAAGCGATGTTTGGTTTTGATAATTCAACGGATATTAGATTCGCGTTCGAATACGGATTAACCGATAAAATGATGATCGGATTGGGAAGAAACAAAGGAGCTGGAAATCCTTACCGTTCCCTAGTTGATGGATTGTATAAGTACCGTTTCTTAAGTCAGGGCGAGAATGCACCATTATCAATGTCTGTATTAGGAGTTGCGGCTTTCACTTATATGACAGCCTCAGAAGAGATCACGGATGTTAGCTATTTCCCTAAAACAGCGCACCGTTTTGCATATGCTACGCAGTTGAATCTTACGAGGACTTTCGATGGTAAAGCAAGTCTTGCATTGATGCCAACAGTGGTTCACCGTAATTACGTTGCGAGTGATGATCAGAATACGTTGTTCGCAATAGGTGCGGCAGCAAGAGTTTCAGTCACCAAAAAGATTGGTGTGAACCTGGAATATTATCATGTTATGGATGATCCTAATTTGCGTCCGGATGCTATGAACAGTCTTTCAATTGCGTTCGATTATAGCACATTTGGTCACAACTTTAAAATAGATATCACAAATTCACGTGGATTTGGTGAAACGCAATTTGTAACTGGTACGGTTTCAGATTGGACAAAAGGTCAATTTAGAATAGGATTTGCCATCACACGTTCATTTGCACTAAAAGGATAAGAAATGAGATTGAGTATTGTATTATTTGCTTCATTGATAATGATGAGCTGTACGAAGGATAAAACTATGGATGCTGAATGCGAAACACCTATATCGTTCAGTCAAGAGGTGATGCCTATGCTTCAGACAAATTGTGTTGGGTGTCATAACGGTTCGCAACCACCGAACCTAACTACCCATGCCTCAGTGAGTGTGGCTGCTGATAACGTTTTGGCACGCATTAGTTTGAATGAAGGAGATGCTTTGTTGATGCCTCTCGGAGGACCTCGTTTCCATCAGGACAGTATTCGTAAGATCAAATGCTGGATAGAGCAAGGTAAATTGGATAATTAAGTTTTTATATATTTATCCTTCTAAACGAACATTATGAAAAAGAACTACATTTTATTGGCTGCTATGGCAGCATCAGTTGGATTCTTTTCATTTCAGCATACTTCGGTAGCTGAATTGGGGAATTACAATGCAAATATTCACAAACAAGGTAACGGAGGTCAGGCTGGTTTCACCGGAGCTCCCGGAGAAAACAACTGTACGCAGTGTCATGTTGGTACAACTCAAGATGGAAGTAACGAGAATATTGTGACTTTTTTAGATGGTATTACGCCTGTTACTGAATATACACCTGGTAACTCATATACGGTATCTTTAACGATGAACAGCAATCCTGCCAAGAAAGGATTCTCGGCTACAGCATTAAGTGGGACAAATGCTATGGCGGGAACCTTTGCTGGTGATGGAACGATCGGAGGTACACAAGACTTCACGAACGGTCCTGGAACAAGAACATATGTTTCCCACACTGGAACTAGTAATACGAGTACACAGTCGGCTTGGTTATGGACGTGGACTGCTCCAACTACTGGTACAGGTGATGTAACGTTTTATGTTTCATCAAATGTTGCCAATGGAAATGGGCAGCAGACGGGAGATGTAATCTATCTTTCAACGCACACAATTACAGAAGCTACAGGTTCGACAAATGTTGAAGAGAATACATTCGAGCACAACTTCAAAGCTGGATACAGTATTGCTAACCGTGAGATCGTTATTGACTTCAATGCGAATACGATCGGTGATATGGTCGTAAACGTTGTTGATATGAACGGAAGATCAGTTTACACAGAGAAGCTAGGTTCTTCTGAGCTAGGAGAGAACAGCGAGCGCGTAAGACTTCCTCAAGAAATTGATGGAGGAATTTACGTAGTACACTTCTTTGTAGGAAACAAGGCAATGTCGTCTAACATCATGGTGCAATAAGCATAGCTGAAATAATTATTGAAAGGGGGCTTTGGTCCCCTTTTTTTATTCGCCTAATCTTTCTTTAACAATAGAATGTACCTTCTCATAGAATTGATGTGGAAGGTAAGTGCGCCAGTCTAATTCTTCCATCTCGCCACCATAGATGAAATACTGATCTACACCTACAGCGCTCAGCTCAGCTAATACGTGCTCATGGAAATTAACACATGCTACCCAGCCATCTTCAATGTCATCGATCCATTCTTCATAGTAACAGTCATCTGATGAATGGAAGTTAAGTACATTCTCACCGATCAAAATAAACTTATTGATGTCCATCCTGATCAGCGGATCAATGATCTCTCTTTTCAAAACCATGATGTCATTCTCTATGGCATCGTTCCATTCTCCAATTAGTTCGATTAATGAATAGCCCTCATCATAGTCACAATAAAGGATTTTGATGTAGAGTGTTTTTGAACCTATATAGTCCCATTGTGGGTGGATATAATAGTTATAAATCTGATTCTCAAACTCGAATTCACTGTATTCGCGACCGTAAAATGGAGAATACTCATCTTCAGATGATATATAGAGGTTTCTCCAATGATAATATGGCTCGATCGAATGCATACTTAAAGGTACGATCTTATGCAGTTTTTTGGCACACTATATGCTAGAAATTTATCGTTAAATTTGAACTGATTAAAAAA
>JBMSGX010000193.1:0-4701 GCA_049416285.1 Crocinitomicaceae bacterium
AATATGATCTTCTGGTATTGCCTTATTCATTTCCTTTTGGAGGAATGGAAAATCCACGCCTGACATTTGCTAGCCCAACGATCATTGCCGGAGACAGAAGTTCAGTATCTGTGATTGCACATGAGCTTGCTCACAGCTGGTCTGGAAACCTGGTGACGAATGCTACTTGGAATGATTTCTGGCTGAATGAAGGATTTACCGTGTATTTCGAAAATCGTATCATGGAAGAGATCTATGGAGCTGAAGTTGCAGAAATCCTGCGTGTGATCGAGAAGCACGAGCTAGACCAAACACTTGAGGTTATTGAAACAAGTGAGCATCCGGAAGATTCACGTTTAAAGCTTGAGTTGGATAGCAGAAATCCAGATGATGGGATGAATGAGATCGCATACATCAAAGGAGCATTCTTCTTGAGAACGATCGAAAATGAAGTTGGAAGAAAGATATTCGACCAATTCCTGAGAGCTTATTTTGACAAGCATGCTTTCGAGACAATTAGCACGGAAACGTTTATCGATTACTTAAACGCAGAACTGCTTGAGCCTAACAAGATCGCTTTCAATACAGAAGAATGGATCTACCAACCAGGAATTCCCGAAAACTGCTTGAAAGTAACTTCTGCAAGACTGGACAAAATGGCGAGCTATGCGTCTATGATCAACAACGGAGAGGATGTGTTTGCAAAAGAATTGAAAGGTGTAAACCGTACAGATCTTACAACACAAGAATGGCAAGCCTTCATTCGCAACATTGCGGATACCGTTGCGCCGTCAAAACTTCAATTGATCGACAAGAACTTAGACTTTAAAGGATCTGGAAACAGAGCCATTATGTCTGAATGGTTCCAGTTAAACGTAAAAGCAGGCAACAAAGAAGTACGACCGGAAATGCGTGCTCATTTGAACCTTATAGGGCGAAGATGGTTGATCGAAGGAATTTATCAATCATTGAAAGACTCGAGGGATCCTGAAGATCTGGAATGGGCCAAGAATGTATTTGAGGAAGCCCGAAACAATTACCATCACGTTTCTAAAATAACTATTGAAGAGATATTATACTAAACAGAAAAAGGGGCTCAATTGAGCCCCTTTTCTCTTTTATGCTAATTGTCTTTTAGTTTAGACTAGCCAACTTATCCTCAAGAATAGCGATCTTATTCAAAGCATCCGATTCTTTCTTCTTCTCAATCATCACCACTTGCTCAGGAGCCCCACTCACAAACTTCTCATTTTGAAGCTTGCGCTGAACTGAGTTTAGGAATCCTTTCGTGTACTCAAGCTCCTTCTCGATCTTCTCCTTTTCTGCTTCTACATCGATCGCATCTCCAAATGGTATAAAGTACTCGTTTCCGTCAACAATAAATGAATTCGCGTTTCCTGGTTTATCATCCGTGTATTCCATTAACGAAAGATTTACCATTTTCAAGATCACCGAATCAAAGTCTTTAGAGATTTCTTTGTTCGCTTTCACAAACAGTTCGATCTTCACTTTGTTCGCAATGTTGTTCTCTTTTCTGATCGTACGAATGTTCGAGATCACAGATTCGGCAAGACTGAATTTGCTCAATAATGATTGATCCACCTCACCTACTTCCGGCCAAGATGCGATAATGATATCTTCACCTTCTTTACGCTCTCTGATCAAGTGCCAAAGCTCCTCCGCGACAAAAGGCGTAAATGGCTGTAACAACTTCAATAGGTCTTCAAAGAATCCGATGGTAGCGTCTAAAGTTTTCTTATCTATTGGATGCTGATAACCCGGCTTGATCATTTCTAAGTACCATGAACAGAAATCATCCCATACAAGCTTGTATGTTGCCATTAACGCATCTGAAATCCTAAACTTATCAAAGTGATCGTTGATCGTTGCAAGCTCCTGATTGAATTTCGACTGGAACCAGTCAATTGCAATTTTAGAAGATTCCGGTTGCGCTAAGTCCTCTCTTACACTCCATGAGTCTACCAAACGGAATGCGTTCCATATCTTATTGGTGAAATTTCTTCCTTGCTCACATTGCGCGCTGTCAAATGGAAGGTCATTCCCTGCTGGCGATGAGATCAAGATCCCAACGCGTACACCATCAGCCCCATACTTTCCAATCAGGTCAATCGGATCTGGTGAGTTACCCAATGATTTAGACATCTTTCTTCCAAGCTTATCACGTACAATACCTGTATAGTATACGTTCTTGAAAGGAATCTCATCCATATACTCATATCCCGCAATGATCATTCTGGCAACCCAAAAGAACATGATCTCAGGTGCCGTTACAAGATCATTTGTTGGATAGTAATAGTTGATCTCTTCATTGTCTGGATTAGTTAATCCATCGAATACAGAAATTGGCCATAACCAACTTGAGAACCATGTGTCCAATACATCTTCGTCCTGCTTAAGGTCAGATATACTTATTTCTCTTCCCGCTTTTTCCGTTGCT
Organism: Crocinitomicaceae bacterium; assembly: GCA_049416285.1. Taxonomy (GTDB): domain Bacteria; phylum Bacteroidota; class Bacteroidia; order Flavobacteriales_D; family Crocinitomicaceae; genus UBA4466. Next base: position 2,438 of record JBMSGX010000193.1, read on the forward strand.
GCAGCACTCGCCTCTTCGGCTGTTTTTGCTACGACAAAGTCATCACTTCCTTCACCGTAGTACCAAGCTGGGATACGATGCCCCCACCAAAGCTGTCTTGAGATACACCAATCCTTGATGTTCTCCATCCAGTGACGGTATGTGTTCTTAAACTTCTCCGGGTGAAAGGCAATATTTCCGTTCATTACATTTTCCAACGCAGGAGCAGAAAGCTCTTTCATGTCTACAAACCACTGCAATGACAACTTAGGTTCAATAACAGCATTCGTTCTTTCAGAATAACCAACTTTATTGATGTGGTCTTCTGTTTTGATCAAATACCCTTTATCGTGTAATTCCTTCTCAATTGCTTTACGCACTTCGAAACGGTCCATTCCTTCATAATGCAATCCGTTTTCATTCAACGTTCCATTATCGTTTAGAATATCTATCGTCTCAAGGTTGTGCTTCTTTCCAAGATCGTAGTCATTTACATCGTGCGCAGGAGTTACTTTCAAACATCCCGTTCCGAAATCCATATCTACGTACTCATCAAAGATCACAGGAACCTTTCTTCCTGTCAAAGGAACAATTGCATGTTTACCTTTTAAGTTGGCATAACGTGCATCATTCGGATTTACACAGATCGCTGAGTCTCCCAAAATTGTTTCAGGACGTGTTGTAGCAATTACTAACCAATCGTCTTCAGATTCTGAGATCTTATATCTTACGTGGAATAGCTTAGAATTAACCTCTTTGTGTAATACCTCCTCATCAGAAAGTGCTGTCAAGGCTTCCGGATCCCAGTTTACCATTCTTACTCCACGGTAGATCTTTCCTTTGTTGAAGAGATCAATGAAAACATCAATAACAGACTCTGAGTAACCTTCATCCATTGTAAATGTCGTTCGCTCCCAGTCACAAGATGCCCCGAGCTTTTTCAATTGCTCAAGAATGATCCCTCCATGCTTATCTTTCCATTCGAATGCATGCTTTAGGAACTCATCACGTGTAAGGTCTGACTTCTTTATCCCTTCCTGTCTCAACTTCTGAACAACTTTAGCTTCAGTTGCGATTGATGCGTGGTCTGTACCCGGTACCCAACATGCATTCTTACCGAACATTCTTGCTCTACGAACAAGTACGTCCTGAATGGTGTTGTTCAACATGTGTCCCATGTGCAAGACGCCTGTTACATTTGGCGGTGGAATGACGACTGTATAAGGCTCTCTATCATCTGGTTCAGAATGAAAGTAACCCTTCTCCATCCAGTGGCTGTACCACTTCTCCTCCGCCTTCGAAGGCTCATACGTCTTTGGAATCTCCATGTTTTTCAAAAGTTTCCTGCAAAATTAGCAATTCCGAGTAAAAGAGAGGGTTGTAAGGAAACCATTATTTTTACCAAAAATTATACGCATGAAGCATTTACATTCTTTCGTCGCAATTTCACTTCTTTTGATCCTTTCATCTTGCTTCAAAGGTGAATCAGTTGATCTGATCATTCATAATGCGCGCATTCACACACTCACAGAAATGGGAGAAGTAATGGATGCTATCGCAATTAAAGACGGAAAGATTGTCGAAGTTGGTCCCGAAAGACAGATCCTGAACAAGTACAGTGCGGATGAATACATCGATGCGCAGTTAAAGGACATGTATCCTGGATTCACAGATGCTCATGCCCACTTACTGAATTACGCTCGACTAAAACTGAGCGTAGATCTTGTAGGATGTAAGTCTTATGAGGAAATGATCACGCGTATCAAAAACTATCAAAAGAAACACAACCGTGGATTTATTATTGGTCGTGGATGGGATCAATCGATCTGGCCTGAAGGAGAAATGCCTAGCAACGATCTCTTGAGTGAAACTTTTCCTGATCTTCCCGTTTGCCTTTTCAGAATAGACGGACATGCGCTGCTTGCCAATGATCTTTTGATCGACAGTTCGCAAGTTTATTCAAAGTTTGTTGAGACGGATGACCTTTCCACGGGAGGATACTTTATAAAAGATAAAAGCGGAGCGAATACCGGTGTTTTTGTCGACAATGCGATGAATCCGATTTTGGAGATCTTACCTGACTTCCCAAAAGCAGAGATCCAAAAAGCCTTGCTCGAAATACAAGATGAATTAGTAGCTATGGGAGTTACGGGAATTCATGAAGCAGGATTAACCAATTACGAGTTACAGCTAATGGAAGAGTTGATCGATGCCGACAAATTCAATCTGAACGTTTATGGAATGCTTCTTCCATCTGTTGAAAATTACGCCTTTGCAAAAGAAAA
>JBMSGX010000194.1:0-4655 GCA_049416285.1 Crocinitomicaceae bacterium
CCGGTTCCCTTCGCTCTGATCTCGTCACCGGTATCTTCGTTAAATACGATCCTTACCTCTGCTTCAGGTGTTACTTCCATATTTAAGTCAAGGTCAACACCTGTTAGGTCGATCAATGGGATGATGGTGTCCGAAATGACTTTATCCGTCTTGAATTGCAAGAAATTCTGTTCTTCATCGATCTCACCAACACCGTACATTGGAATACTTACGGATGTTCCTTCTTCACTTTTCACGTTCACCGTAACTTCCAAATTATTCGTGTATCCGAATATGTTCACTTCTCCGGTCGCATACCCTTTTCCGTAATAAGCGTAGTCGGGATCATATGGGGTGTTCATGATCAGGAAACGATCCAGTTTAGCAGGGCGCCAAGGTTGTATTGGATCTCTGTTTACAGCGTCATTTTCTATATCGAATTGTAAATCAAAGTTGAATTCACGGAAGTTTTCATGGTAAACGGACCCTACTAAAGACCCAGCATTTCCTTCTTCATCATAAACAGGAATACTGTTGATGTAAAAACCGTACTTATCAACATCAATTGGACCCTCAGCAATAAAATGTGTTCCCAAGAACTCGATCAACGCTGACCCTCCCTTAAGATCCACCATTCCATCGAGAACCGGTTTATCAGGTTCTCCGGTTAGCTTCAATTCTCCAACAACTAATCCTTTGATATCATTCATTACATCAGGGTCCATAAATGCGTTGGCAAACTGGATATCCATGTAATCAAATACAAGCCTGAGGTCTAGGTTGTCCTTTTCTCTGTCCTGATAATAGTCTCCGGCAAAATTGAATGTCTGTTGATGTTGATAGATGAGGTCACCTGTCATTCCAATACTCTTGTGCTCATTATTCCAGCTCGACTGAACAAAGATGTCTCCTATTTCATTGCCGTCTACTTCAAGCTTGTCGATGTTAGCATCTCCTAGGTAGTAGAAATTGTGCACTGGATTAGAAACAAACCCCCAAGCGTTTACACGTCCCTGGATATCATGATCGGTTGTCAATAACCAATCGATTTCTGCAAGGTCCAGCTCATTGATCTCGAAGAGAAGGCGGTGTTTGTCCTGATTAGACATTTGCCCATTCACCGAGATGAATTGATCGTTTCTGGATAGTTTAAAATTATCGACTGCAACGGTATCTCCCTCAATAGTTAGTGTAGACTCGTTTACAATATCCCATCGCTTATTTTTTACGTGGAAATAAGATGGGTCAAGTTTGAATTCGAAATGATTGATGTCGCGGATATCTGTTACCCAATAAAGCGCTGAAGCAGTTGGCTGACCTTGTTCCCAGGTAAGAGAGGAGACCAAGTGTTTATTCGTTCCGTCACCTTTGAAATAAATGTCGTGGAATGTGGTGGAATCGTTATAGTGGAACGTGTGTACATGGTAATTCGCCATGATCGTGCTGGAGTCCATAACCTGTCTGACGGAGAAATCTTCTACGATCATTTCATCATAACGTACCTCTGGTGAGGTGATATTCATAACGAGGTTAGAGGATTCTCCGAAGTAATTTCCTTTCAGTTTTGTGCCAGGTGCGACATGTAATTTAGGTACAAGAATAGCAAGAAGGCTGTCAATATCTCCTACATGTATATCATAGGTAAAGTGATCCTGAATTCTACGATCATACTTCGTTTTGTTGTCTTTGTACAGGGACGGAAATATGCGGCTGATCTGATACTTTAGATCGTCAATGAGATAATTAAAGTCGATCTTACCCTCTATATGCATTGTCCCTGCGGATGAGGTTATGTCGTAAATGTCTTTGAACTCTCCACGAGAAATGTCCAGATCTAATTGCGGAACTTTGAACGTTTTTCCTTTTGATTCAAGTACAAAACCCTGCATACTGATCTTTCCATTAAAGTCAGTTGATTTTTTTCCGGTCAGATCAACGGAGAAGTTGGACCTGATCCGACTATCTTTTTTACTCAGTCCAAGATTGTCCAGAATGGCGTCGGCAAGATCAACGCTGAATACCATTTGCTGATTTCCTTTCAGGTCGATAAAGCCGTCGTAAGTTAAGTTTAGGTTGTCATCTTTGATGTCGATCTTTCCAGTGAACTTGTTATCAATAAACGCTCCTTCCAAGACCTCTATTTTGCTGTAGGCATAGTTCATGAAGTCAAAACGGTTGATATTCCCTCGGATCTCATCAAAGAGAATGTCTGATTTTCTGATTTCACCGGAAAGGAAGAAGGTACCATCCACTTGACCTAGACGATTGTCTTTCATCAGCCTTCCAAGAGCGAATTGCTCAAGCTTGACATCATATTTGGCTGCTTCGGATCGTTTGAACTTATAGCCCTTATCAGTTTCTGTGAACATGATCCCATTATTAAATCTAGCATCACCAAGCTCAGTTTTCATGAGGTCTGCAGCCACTACAAATTGACTTAGATATCCGTCAAATCGAATATCAGTCCCTTCGAAATATTTCAAGCGTCTTATTTTCTCATCTAATGAAATGTATTGATTTTTAGAGCTATTAGGGAGTCTAAGCTTCTCCAGTTCTTCAATGTCAACATGCGCGTAGGCTAGCTTTTGATGTAAGAACTCTTTATCGATTCTTCGGTAGTCAGGTACATTGACTGTTCCCTTCAAATGGGTTCTTTCTCGGTAGCGAAGATCTAATTGCGAGATCTTAAGGTCCTTCACTGTATTAGATAGATTTCCACTTACGGTAACTACATCATTCATTCCCAAAAGATTCGGACTGAAATAAGCCACATCTGCCAGAGAAACCTTGCTTCGCGTTAGTGAAGCGTCGAATTCAACACTGTCAACGAAATACTTAAAATCGGGATATTCCTGAGATAGCAGTTTGAACGAAGGGGAAAGTAAAGATGAACGTTTTGTAGTGATCGCAACTTCTGAGAGTAATACACCGCGCGGTGATACTTCAACTCCCGAGCGCAAGTTGTCTAATTTGAATCCCGACTTCTCTTTAAATGCAATTTGACTTATATCACCGCTGATCACGTCTTTTACAACTGAGACATTACTAACCTCTCCATTGATCTCTGAGGCGTAAATGTGAAAGAAATCAATACCAAATCCCTGCTTAGGTGAATGTTTCGCATCATCATATTTAAAGCGGGAGTTAATCAATTCACCTGAGGCTAATTCGAAAATGATCTTGTTTTCCTTAGGCGGTTTCTTCGAAAAGTAGTCCTTTAAAAACTGAGTATTTGTGACGCCATTCTCATCTCGTTTAATATGAACGTAGGCCTCATCTGCAACTGCTGATGTTAACTTGAAGTGCTTCTTCTGGATGTCCAAAAGTGAAACACTCACGAACAATGTCTTTGCTGCGATCAATGTATCCTGATCGAGATCTTTGATCAATAATCCGTCCAGCGCAACTTCATCAAAAAAAGTAATCGCGACCTCGTCTATCTTCACCTCAGTATTTAATTCTTTACTTAGATAATTCGTCGCTTTCGAAGCGAGATAGGTCTGAAAAGTGGATGTTCGGATCAAAAAGGCAAAAAGTATCACCAAAATAAGCACCCACTCGATGATGGAACCGAGCGTTTTTAGTGATATTTTGAGTATTTTTACCATCTATTACAAACTTAATCAAAGTGGCTCAAAACGAGACTATAATTCTTGGTATAGAATCATCATGCGATGATACCTCTGTAGCTGTCCTCAAAAATGAAACCATTCTTTCTAACGTAACAGCAGGACAAAAGGTTCATGAAGAATATGGTGGAGTTGTTCCTGAGCTTGCCAGTAGAGCACATATGCAGAATATTGTTCCTGTAGTAGACGCTGCAATGAAAAGGGCGGGGGTGCAACTTGAAGATCTCAATGCTATTGCATTTACAAAGGGACCTGGATTACTAGGTTCGTTGTTAGTTGGAACGTCATTCGCAAAATCGCTTGCATTATCACTGGATATTCCTCTGGTAGATGTAAATCACATGCATGGGCATATTTTAGCTCATTTTATAGATGACAGTGAAAGAACTAAACCTAAGTTTCCATTTATTTGCCTGACTATATCAGGAGGACATACCCAAATTGTATTGGTCAAAGATCATTTAGATATGGAGATTGTTGGTACAACGATCGACGACGCTGCAGGCGAGGCTTTCGATAAGGCCGCGAAAATGTTAGGATTCCCATACCCAGGTGGACCAATGATCGATAAGGCTGCACAGTTGGGAGACTCGAATAAATTTGAGTTTGCAAAACCAAACGTCGCCGACCTTAATTACAGCTTTAGTGGGTTAAAAACATCCATTCTTTACTTTTTGCAAAAAATGGAAAAGGAGGATCCAAACTTCATAGAGAATAATAGAAATGATCTTTGTGCATCGATCCAGAAAACGATCACTGAGATCTTATTCAAGAAATTGAAGAAGGCAGTTAAGCAATACAACATTAAAGAAGTTGCAATTGCAGGCGGAGTGTCTGCTAATTCGGGAGTAAGAAATGGACTTAATGTGTTGGCAAAAAAACATGGTTGGAACGTGTATATCCCGCGTTTTGAGTATTGTACTGATAATGCCGCTATGATCGCTATTGCCGGAAAATACCTTTTGGAAAAAGGAATGATAGCGGACCAAACTGTTTCTGCTCAAGCAAGAATGCCGTTTAATCGATAGAATCCTCTATTTGCTAAAT
>JBMSGX010000195.1:0-4643 GCA_049416285.1 Crocinitomicaceae bacterium
GAATATCGTTGTCAAATATAGTCCTAGGTTCAAGTTTTGTAATCATATGGGGCATTGTGATCTTCAAGATCTACTCTGAATTCCAGTCAAGCGAAACAGAAGTTCCAGTTACATGGTTTGCTATTTTGAATTCGTTGTTCATCATTGCCTTTGCGCCACTCTTCTCTAAAATCTGGGAAAGCAAATACAATCCACCAGCAGCCATAAAATACGCAATGGGAATGATCCTTTTAGGATTAGGATTTGCATTCTTAGCCTTCGGTGCAAGAAATGTTGAGGCTGGAGCAACTAGTGCGCAATTAAGTATGTTCTGGTTAATTGCTGCTTATCTTTTCCATACACTTGGTGAACTTTGTTTATCTCCATTGGGCCTTTCTTATTTGAGTAAATTAGTACCCCCTAGAATGATTGCATTTATGTTTGGTGTTTATTACCTTGCAATTGCAATTGGAAATAAAACTGCACATACATTTGGTGGAAAAATTGATAGTATTGCAGAAACAAGTGGTATAGGATTTTTCTTTATCATTCTGACTTTAATTCCAATTGGTCTTGGAATATTGGCAGCTTTATTAAATCCTTTACTCAAAAGACTTATGCATGGCGTAAAATAAATTTTATCCAGGCAATCATAAAAAAAACCTTAGTCTTAGACTAAGGTTTTTTTATTTAAAATTTGAAGCAATCTTATCTGCGATAGATCTGAATGCTTCATCCTCCAAGCGGATTCTGTTATTAAAATCAATAAACTGCATATTCAACAAGGGTACTAAATGGATATGAGCATGAGGTACTTCTAAGCCAAGTACAGTTTGTCCTATTCTTTCACATGGGATGGAACTTTCGATAGCCATTGCTACTCTTTTTGAAAAAGCATGCAAATCTAAAAATAGCTCATCTTCAAGATCGAAAATATAATCGACTTCAACTTTTGGAATAACTAGTGTGTGACCTTTGGCAACAGGTGCGATATCTAGAAAAGCAAAAAATCGCTCATCTTCAGCAACCTTGTAACAAGGAATTTCACCGTTTATAATTTTAGTAAAAATACTGGCCATCTTAGAGATCAAGTTTGATGTCGAGTATCTCGAACTCCATCTTTCCTCTTGGCGTTTCAACCACAGCCATTTCTCCAACTTGTTTTCCTAATAGTCCTTTTCCTATAGGTGAATTCACAGATATTTTTCCTGATTTAAGATCAGCTTCTGCTTGTGAAACCAAAGTATAGGAAAACTCTTTATTGGTTTTGGCTTGCTTTATCTTAACCGTACTCAAAATAACTACTTTTGAGGCATCCAACTCCTCTTGTTTGATCACTCTAGCATTGGATAAAGTTTTTTCCATTTCTGAAATTTTCATTTCCAACATACCTTGTGCATCTTTAGCAGCATCATACTCAGCATTTTCTGAAAGATCGCCTTTTTCTCTTGCCTCAGCAATAGCTTTGGCTGCATTTCTTCTTCCATCAGTTTTCAACTCATTCAATTCTGCTTTCAGCTTATCCATTCCTTGTTGAGTCATATAAGATATTTTTGACATATCACATTTTTTATTTTGATAAAAAAAGGAGGTTATTACCTCCATATAAACAATAAAGAACGCTTCTTTCTATTGAAAGAAACGTCCGTGTAAGGTGACAAATATACCTAAAAACAAACGATTCTCCCAAATAGTTTCCTTTTTATTGGCTATTTTTCACAATTTTTGAGCATCTAATGCTCTGTTGATGATAAAGCTCTTCAGTACCCTGGAACCGACTCCCTCCACATTCACATGAATCAGGTATACACCACTCGCTACCGGTACTGCTGCATAATTCTTCAAATCCCATTCCACTGACGTCGTGATCTGATCCTCCGCATCCTTCGAACCCTCAGGTCCCATTCCGATCCTTGCTATTCCATTCCTCGTTGGATTCAAATACTCCTGTGCTACCTTATACTCCCGTACAAACCTTCCATCTATCGAATAGATCCTAATGTTACACTTCGCCGGTATATTGATCACCTTCACTATGTTATCTGCCTCCGTTACCTCATAATCAGAATAGGCATAATAGGGATTCGGCACCACTCGCAATAAATCCAATGCCTCTTCCGCTGCTGTACTGTTCTCCTTCTCTGGCGCCAATCCATCCAAACTGAATTCATACAATGGATAGCCATTGTTCTCGCCCGTCCCACGCTCGATCTCATGAGGACGATTCACACGCAACTGTACCATCATTTCCGTTGGCGGTATCTCTCCATATACTCCCTGCATCGATCCCTCTGCTGTCGTTACCATCGACGCCCATGTTATGTCCATACTCCTCACTATATCATTATCCGAATCAAATAAAAAGAACGTATTGATCTTATCAATCATCGTCTGACAGGAATCGTATTTCTGTCTCGTTACATAAATGATGTGTTGCCCTCCCAATACATGACTCAGGTATTGTACCGACTCATCAAAGGAAAACGTCTCCGTCCTATACATGCTCGTCGGATTGAAAATCATATCATTACCCGTACTCGATCCAGGATTTAAATCCTCATCAATCACTTCTCCATTGTACAAGGCATTCTCTCCAAAGAATATATTCAAGCGCTCTCCTGTCTCCACATCATACGCATAGCCAGGAAACCACGACATCCCTACACTACTGCTGTCTATCGACATATCCTTATTCCTAGAATAATACGTCGGCGCACCTGGCGCAAACTTCGTCCCCTTATCTCCTCTCCAGTCTCCCTGCTTACGGCCTGATGGACTCGTCAAACTCAAATCTCCACTCCCGTGATACGTCGTAAACGTCTCCCATACGATACATCTACTCCATTTGCTCTGATCAGGAGTCATCACGATATTCACATTGTTCAGCGCCATCAACATCGTATCTCTTACTCTGCCCGCTATATTCGACGCACTGCTCCTGAATCGCTGACCACTCGTATTGATGTTCATCAATGAAAAATACTTGTTGCTCGGCCTGTTGTCTCCATCACATAACATGAACGGATACCAGCCGCCTTCATTCGTCGAGTATTCCTTCTCCGGATCAAACAATATATCTTCTTCATCATTTCCATTCTTGATCATATTGAAAATCCCTTCTCCATCTTCTACTCCTACATACCATTTGCCATAGGTCGTACTATCTGAATAACTGATCCTCGATCCTACCCAGCCTGTCAAACCATTGATGTTGTCTTCTCCCTGCTCTGAGGGCGCAAAGGCCTGTTGTGCCTTGACCGATATCCCCAAATCTGGTACATATTGTTCATAGTCCAACTCCATCGTCTGGAATGAACTCCAGATCGTCGTCGGATCATTCACATCCCGGATCACCCAATACAAGGAATCCGATAAACTTGTTGGCGTTCCGTATGTCGCTACATAGGCTTCCGTCGCTGTGTCCAGACTAAATGTATAGTCCTGATCGCATACATGGAAATTATAAGTACCCCCTGCTACACGCAAAGGATCTACTACCTTGATATCTATCGGTGCACCTCCCGCTTTATAGCTGATACGACCTATATTGTTCTGTGCCAAAATATCTGATTCCAGACTGCCCAGATTCGAAATCTCTAAAAACTGCTCCGAGCCGCTTCCTTTACCGTCTATTCGGGTAATACCAGGACGGTCACCATAGCTGGAGTTCAATACCATACCGGAATATTCTGAATCGTTCATCCTTGGAATCGCTGTGTAGATGCGGAAGTTTCTTCTTCCTTGCAGATAGGGATTGGCCTGACCTGTGTTATTCCTCGGATCATATTTCTCATATTAATTGTGTGCATAAGCTACCACACAGAAATAGTAAGGTTTGTGATTGATCAGCTCTTTTTCCCCCAAGGCAAATTGATCTTCTGTAACTCTAAAGGTATGTTGAAGTCCTTTGTCCTCTCCTTCACACATGATCGTTGGAATACTTACATCGATATCCAGATCTGCATCCGTATACAAGGACCAGTTGGCGATCTTTGAGATGTTATCATCCACATCACACTGGAAGATCATTCTGGCTTTCTCTTGGTCATCCAGCTCAGTTACCGATACATTTGGCCCGTATACTTGAAAAATCTTATAGCCCTGAAAATTAAAAGTGGTATCCAGTGGCGCAAAGGGACGCAGCTCTGCAGGTGATTCTTCATAGTTCAGTCCATAATTGTTCTGCTCAGCATTATAGGTCAGATTCAATATGATCTCTTCATCTAGTTCTACTACATCAATGTATGGCGCATCAGGTCCATCTGTGATCTTGAAACAGTTATCGAATAAATTCTGAGATAAAACATCTGCTTCAACCAAAGATTTGAGCGAAGGACATGGATAATCAGGTATTTCAGGAACCCAAACTACCCCTGAGATCATTTCATTAGTCGCTCCTGGCTTCAACACAAAAGGACCTGAAGTGTGAAGGAATCTTTGATCCAATCCACTCAGACCTTCGCTGCACATAGACCATGCACCTGAACCTTGCTCATTCGGGAATGAGGGGAACACAAAAGCAGTTGGCTCAGTAACATTATTTCCTGGATTATAGCCATCACCACCGGCAGTGATTGGTGTGCCGTTTGGCCAATAACCAGAGATCAACCTGTAAAACCCTATTGCAGAACTTGGATCTCCTTTAGGATCGGATAAGCTATTGA
>JBMSGX010000196.1:0-4560 GCA_049416285.1 Crocinitomicaceae bacterium
TTTTAACAATTGCAATGGTAATGTTCATCGGAATGTCGTTTGGACAAAAAACAACAAAAATTGTTGTAGCAAAGATCCAGACTTCAGCAGAATGCGGGTCTTGTAAAACTCGAATTGAGAATAAATTGAACTACACACCCGGCATCAAGTTCGCAGAGCTGAATCTTGATGATAAGAAGGTGACTGTAAAGTACAACTCATCGAAGATCAAACTTGAAGAGATCAAGAAAATTATCTCTGAGACCGGCTATGATGCCGATGAAGTAAAAGCAATTCCGTCCGCCGTTGAAAAACTGCCTGCTTGTTGCAAACCGGGGGGTATGGAAAAAATGAGAAATAAGAAGTAACAGAAAGGGCGGCAATTTTGCCGCCCTTCTTTTTTATTCTTGCTTTCTAAGTTCAAGCCTTGAATACGTGTTCAATTCAGGGTCCAGATTCTCAAGAACCATTCTTGAGTCTGAAAGTGATTTCAGATCAAAACTGTAAGGTTGCTTGTACGTGCCGTAGTCAATTGTCATGTTAACTTGGTCTCCCTGATGCGTGACGTTATAGATCCCGCTGTAAGTTCCCTCCCAGAAATCTGTGACGAGCATATCACAGTATCCACGTTCTCTCAATTTGCAAGCCGTAAAGTCAAAATACGTTCCCGGAAAATCATAACCTCCTTGACCGTTGATCTCCATGTAGGTTACTTCCCAGTAACCGTCAATATCATTTGTTTTATTTTGATTTCTCTTCTTCAAACAAGATGTTAGAAGCGCTGCTGAAAATAAGAATAGAATGAAGTAATACTTTTTCATAAAAATGCGTTTTCAGAGTTTTTGCAATAATTATTCCAAATTCTTTCAGGCTAAGGTACGAAGACTTACTTTACGATTAATTTTACTACTTTCGTTCTTCCATTAAAATTTAAGAAAAGATATGCCGTATTTGTTTACATCAGAATCAGTTTCTGAGGGGCATCCGGACAAGGTTTCGGATCAGATTTCAGACGCATTGATCGATCATTTCTTGGCATTTGATCCGTCATCAAAAGTAGCTTGTGAAACACTGGTTACAACGGGACAGGTTGTATTGGCTGGAGAGGTGAAAACAACTTCATATTTAGATGTGCAGGCAATCGCACGTGAGACGATCAGAAAGATCGGATATACGAAGTCTGAATACATGTTCGACGCGAACTCTTGTGGTATCCTTTCAGCGATCCACGAGCAGTCAGCGGACATCAATCAAGGTGTAGAAAGAGCAAATCCTGAAGATCAGGGAGCCGGTGACCAGGGAATGATGTTCGGATACGCAACTAAAGAGACTGAAAACTATATGCCATTGGCGTTGGATCTATCACATAAGATCCTTCAGGAGCTATCACATATTCGTAACAACGAACCGGAATTGATCGGATATCTTCGTCCTGATGCGAAATCACAGGTTACAATTGAGTACTCTGATGATAACCAACCTCAGAGAATTGATACGATCGTTGTTTCAACACAACATGATGACTTCGGTTCTGAGCAGGAAATGCTTGATAAGATCAAGGAAGATATTATAAATATTGTAGTTCCCCGTGTTAAGGCAAAACTGCCTGCACACATCCAAGCATTGTTTACAGATGATATTCAGTATCACATTAACCCAACAGGGATCTTTGTTATCGGAGGACCTCACGGAGATACTGGATTAACTGGTAGGAAGATCATCGTTGATACATATGGTGGAAAAGGAGCGCACGGTGGTGGAGCGTTCTCAGGAAAAGACCCTTCTAAGGTTGACCGTTCTGCAGCTTATGCAACAAGGCACATTGCTAAGAATATGGTTGCAGCAGGATTGTGCGATGAAGTACTTGTACAAGTTTCTTACGCGATAGGTGTTGCTGAACCTTGTGGTTTGTTCATCGATACTTACGGAACAGCTAAAGTGGAAATGAAAGATGGTGAGATCGCTAAAAAGATACAGGAGATCTTTGATATGCGTCCCTACTTCATCGAGCAGCGCTTGAAGCTAAGAAATCCAATGTACTCTGAGACTGCAGCATTCGGACACATGGGAAGAAAGAATGAAGTAGTGAAGAAGACATTCATCAGTCCTGATGGATCAAAGGTTGAGAAGGACGTTGAGCTTTTCACTTGGGAAAAATTAGACTATGTAGATAAGATCAAAACAGCCTTTGGGTTGTAAGATCTCTTGAATAACTTGAAAGCCCGGCACTTCGACTTCGCTCAGTGACCGGGCTTTTTTACGTCCCTTCGACCAATTTATAATTCATAACTCATAATTCATCATTCCAATTAACCACTTATAATAAAGGGAGATATCTGGTTTTTACGTTTCGTATATTTACGTGAATTAATTTATAGACACATGAAAAAGATTTTTGTTTTTGCGGTGCTTGCACTATCTACAGCATTCGCTAATGCACAGAACGAGGATTCTGTTAAGATGATCCTAGATAATTATTTTGAAAACATTGGAGGAAGAGATGCCTGGAGAGAATTGAAAGGTGTAAAGATGTCTGCTGAGGTAAGCCAGGGCGGTATGTCTATTCCGATCGAGGTATATCAGATGGCTGATGGTCGTTCTGCAACAAAGATCTCTTTCCAAGGAATGGATATTAGCCAGGGTGTATTTGACGGTGAGACACTTTGGGGAACAAACTTCATGAGCATGGAAGCGGAGAAGTCTGAGTCAGAAGCAACTGAAAACATGAAGCGTAACGCTAAGAGTGGAGTATCTCCTTTCCTTGACTACCAGGATAAGGGATATACAATTGAGTATATGGGTACAGAAACAATTGAAGGTGTTGACTGTTACAAGCTTAAAATGAACCAAGGAAAGATCTTGGCTGATGGAGAAGAGGTTGATAATATTTCGATCACATACTTCGACCAGGAGAACTTTGTTCCGATCAAAACTGAGCAAGAGATCATGTCTGGAGAAATGAAAGGTCAGATGACATTCTCAGTATTCAGTGATTATGATGAGGTTGACGGTTTATTCTTTGCGTTCTCAATGACATCGGGTTCATCAATGGGTGAACAAACGATTGAGTGGGATGAGATCGTTATAAATCCTGAGGTGAAAGACGAACTGTTCGCTTTCCCAGGAGAGTAAAAATCCAAAACGACTAAAGATGAAGGTTTTAAACACATTACTTTTTGTGTTCGGGGTGTGGTATGCCCAAGCGCAAACAATAGATCAGTTAACGAGTGATGAATTGTTTGGTGATAAAAAAGCAAGGCACATCGGTCCTGCTCTAATGAGTGGAAGGGTAAGCGATGTTGAAGGACATCCTTCCAACAGCGATGTGGTTTATATCGGAACTGCTGGAGGGGGAGTTTGGAAATCACAAGATGGAGGTGTGATGTTCAACTCGATCTTTGATGAATACTGCCAGTCCATCGGATGTGTGGCATTAGATCCGAGCGATCCTGATAACACCGTTTGGGTTGGTACAGGAGAAGTATGGACCAGAAACAGTGTTTCTGTCGGTGATGGTATCTATCGCTCAAAAGATGGAGGTAAAAATTGGACGAAATTAGGTCTTGAAAAATCTGAACATATTTCGGCGATAAGAATACATCCTGAGAACTCTGATGTAGTATACGTTGGAGTGCAGGGGGCGCTTTGGGGTGACAGTGAAGAAAGAGGTGTCTATAAAACTGTTGACGGTGGTGCTACCTGGGAGAAGATCTTCTACATCAATGAAAAGACAGGATGTTCAGAGCTGATCATGGATCCAAATGATCCAAATGTACTTTATGCATCATTTTGGGAGCACAGAAGAACAGGTTGGTCGTTTAGCTCGGGAGGAGAAAACAGTGCATTGTATAAATCCACGGATGGAGGTAAGACATGGAATAAGATCCATGAAGGATTTCCTGAAGGAAAGTTCGGTAGGATTGCCGTAACACTTGCTCCCTCTAACACAAGTATTTTATACGCAGTTGTAGAAGCTGAAGACAGCAAGAAAAGCGGAATGTATCGCAGTGAGGATGCAGGTGCTTCATGGGAGCACTTGAATAGCGATTTCGGTTTGGTAGTTCGACCATTCTATTTCTCGCGTATCGTTGTGCATCCAACGGATCCGGATATCGTTGTGAAGGCTGGACTTTTTGGTTCTATCAGTAAAGACGGTGGAAAGACCTACAAGAATTTGGGAGCTATGCATCCGGATATTCACGATATCTATTTTGATACGAATACTCCGGATAAAATGTTTGTCGCAACGGATGGTGGACTTTACCGCTCTTTGAATGGAGGGAAGACAATGGAGATCATTGAGAACCTTCCGATCTGTCAGTTCTATCATATTTCAGTAGACAATCAGGAACCTTACAATATTTATGGAGGACTTCAGGATAACGGAAGCTGGTTCGGACCTTCAAGAGCTCCGGGTGGAGTTGAGGCACGTGACTGGGAAGTGATTGGGGTAGGTGATGGGTTCCGTGTGTACCCGCATCCAACAGAACCGCATATTATGTACTCTGAGATGCAAGGTGCTGAAAACATCTGGCGCTATGACGCTAAGTCGAGACAAACGAAAATTGTGAAGCCTTTCCC
>JBMSGX010000197.1:0-4410 GCA_049416285.1 Crocinitomicaceae bacterium
GATGTAGACGTAAATGGTATAAGCTTTAATACAACGGGAGATGTCACTGTCACCTTAACAGGATCATTCCTATCGTGCACGGAAACTCATACCGAACAGATCTATTTGTATCGTCCACCTACGATCGATTTTGGTTTAGCACCGGGAAGACAATGTGCTCCTTTTAACGCACAATTTATAGATATGAGTAGTGCGGAAACACCAATTGCCTATCAGTGGAACTTTGGTGACGGTTCATCTTCAACAGTGCAAAATCCTGCACACCTCTACCCAACTCCGGGCAATTACCCTGTGACATTGACGATCACCACTTCGGCCGGATGTATTGACACCTTGACCTTGCTTCAAGCGGACCTTATCAATGTACGCCCATCACCTGTGGCAGGTTTTGATGTAACGCCTGACTACACAGACATCTGTAATTCAGTGATCACGTTCATTGATGAATCTCAGGATGCAACAAAGTACACGTATATTTATGGAGATGGAACTGAATACACGGGTCCGGATTCTCCCGCACATTTATATCTAACTGCGGGTACGCATTATCCAATTCAGATCGTAGAAAATGATTGGGGTTGCAGCGATACAGCTTCCAATCAATTATTTATTGAACCATTTAACCTCTATATTCCAAACACGTTTACACCTGATGGAGACGAATTCAATAATGTATTCCAACCTCAAGCATACCTGGACATCTTTCAGTGGAATATGAAGATCTATAACCGATGGGGTGAGCTTATCTTTGAAACCAATGATTTTAATATAGGTTGGGATGGAACGATCGCGAATGGAAAATATGCACAAGACGGTTTATACATCTACAAGATCAACTACCAAACCTGCGAGCCGAATCAACCGAATTACGAGATCACCGGCCATGTGAACATTCTTCGTTAGAAAATAAATCCGACTGCGATCTTAGGATAGATATTCTTCTTCCAGTCTTTATCGGAATATGCACCATAATTATAGAAGCCACCCACCCCAAGTGCTGTTGAACCACTGGTAAGCAATCCATTCAGGATCACACCAACTTCGGAATAGCCCTTGTCCATTGTATCGAATTCTAACTGATGAATTCCAGCATTGCGCATATTCCCAAAACCTATAGCATGATGCACCGAGAACTGAGGTTCTGTCCAGGCAGATTTGGTCTTGATCGCAGGGAAATTATATCTCAAGAACAAAGCCACCTGCTCATCGTGATAAAAGCGTCCGGGTGCAACTGTTTCAAATGAGTTCGTCACACTTATCGCCCATTTCGTGTAGGTTCCATTAGCAACATGATTAAGTGCCATTGGGACAGTACCAGTCGTTTTTTGTGCGGTGAGCGCATAATCGAGCGAGCCCAGGAAATTGAACTTCAATCGTTGTGAAACGGATGCGGACAAGCGCAAATAATCATATTCTCCGGTCAGCCATGTATCCCATCCTTTAGCCACTCTAAATCTGAACTTTGGGTATTTAGATTCAACCTGGAACTTCTGGTCGCCCAAAAGCATGTACTTCTCGAACGGTGACCAATAGAACTCAGCATACGTCTCTACCACATCCGTTTTTGCATTGAAATTGAATGATGTATCCGGTCTAAAACCATATCCCTGCGTATACCATAATCGTCGGTAATTTCCTCCTAACTGAATTGTGAAGTTCGCTTTCACATCCACTTGAAGCGCCACCTGAGCTAATCGCTCTCTATCCATATTGGAAATATACAGCTCACGCATAGTTGACGGATCAAGAAATGCAGCGGCATTGATATCAAATTGATTTCCTCCGCGCTCCACAACGTCCTCATTGTAGCGCATGCGTAAAAAGAAATTACGTTTATGACTGAACATCACTTTTGACTCTCCTCCCCACTTCCAGGCCTTATCTCCAAACCCATAAGCGAAATACCCTCCGAAACGGAAGTTTTTCATCAGTCGATCTGAAGTATAAACCCCAAGACCTAATCTGAACTTTTCGTACAAGTTATATCCAAACAACTGATCGATCGGAAGCTCAAGTTTCCAAACCGGGATCTGACCCTTAACCACTGAAGAGAACATCCCAAGCTTGGCATCAAGATTCTCCGCTTTGGAAAGACTGTCCAAGAACTTGTATGTCATTTGTTCTTTTTCTGTGAGCTCATACTCCCTTAGTCCTTGCCAATTTTCGCTTTCCAGGCCTTCCGCATCGGGGTCGGTAACCAATACGTAATTATCGTTGTAGCCTTTCTTTTGCTCCGGTGGATCCAGTTTTAGTTCCTTTATATATGTCGTTCCTGTGCCAGTTAAGTAATCGTCATCTACTCCTTCAATTTGAAGAATTCCTTTCAACTTCATGGATGTCGACAGCTTCTTCGGGAACCACTTTTTACCATCCACAAATGCATATTCCTGAATGATCTCCAGTTCATTTCCATCCTCTTTGAATGGAGCTGCAGTTACCTTTTCTATAGCATAACCATTCGTGTTGATGTATAGGTTTCCTTTTAAACCGTCAAACTCCTTATCCTTCCTGGGTTGATAGTAGATCGTAAAGGTGGTGTCATTTCCAACATACGTAGTATCCTTCAATACGAAGATGTAGCGTTTTGTCCCTCCCAAAGCAATCGGGTTGATGTAGGTGTTTCCAAACAATTCAAACTTTGTATCGTAAAATGAAAAACTCTGCAAACTGCTAACCAACGTACTTAACATTGGATTCGTAAATCCTGATACCTTGTACGCAAGGATCTCTTCTTTATCTCTGTAAGGTGGAGTGAAATTGCGCTTCGACGCATTCTCGATCATGAAAAGGTGTTGCTTCGAGAAGAACTCCTTCATGCTGATCAAATTACTATCTGTTGTATTATCCGGAATAGCCTCAATAGCCGCAGGATTCGCATCAAATTTGAATTTGCTGTACGACGTATATTCAAATGCCATATCTCCGACCGGATGATTTTTCTTTCTGTTCCTGATCACTTCATTAATGATCCTGTGAGCAGGGTTTACTCCCGGAGTAACTACGACCTCATCCAGTCGTTGCACGTCCTCGAGTAAGTAGATGATCTTATCTGTCACGTCAGCCAGAGTGACCACTGTATCCGAATATCCGGAATATCTTATCTGTACCGATGACACACCTTCGGACACCTCAAATCTACCATCCAGATCAGTGAGAAATGGATCTCCAACATTCGGATATACCTTTGCAAATGGAATTGGACTTTCTGTAGCCCCATCCTGAATGAAATATTCGCGTTGCCCAAATGCGTTAAGTGCGGTTACGAATAAAATGAATGTGATCAGTACTTTCAACGTGGTTAAATATTTTAAGGGACTAAATTAACCTTATTCAAGTAAAGTGAATAATCGCGTCCTATTTGGTTTACTTCCTCACTCCTTTGTACCTTTAACGCAGCACATGAGAGATTATTGGAACATTTTATCAAAGCTAACGCTTCGAAGAGGATTTAACCTGTTCCGATTAAGATCGAGTTATTACCTCTCACGGATCACCAAAAAAGGAATAGTCTCCGGTAAGCCTTTTTCCTTAAGTATTGAGCCAACAACCGCCTGTAATCTTGGCTGTCCGGAATGCCCAAGCGGTTTAAAACAGTTCACACGCCCAACGGGAAAGCTGGATCTGGAGCTTCACAAAACAATGTTGGATCAAGTAAAGGATACTGTTTTCTACATCAACTACTATTTTCAGGGAGAACCGTTTTTGCATCCGCAGTTTTTAGAGCTAATTAGGGATGCGAAGCAGCGAAAGATCTATACGGCAACATCAACTAATGCACATTTTATCAATTCAGAAAAAGCAGAAGAGATCGTAAAATCCGGATTGGACCGATTGATCATATCTATTGATGGGCTAACTCAAGAAACCTATGAAAATTATCGAGTTCACGGCGAGCTAAACAGAGTTCTTGAGGGAACACAACATCTTATTTCGGCAAAAGAAAAGCTAAAGAGTAGAACGCCCCATTTGATCTTTCAGTTTTTGGCTGTGAAACCGAATGAACATGAAATTGATGATGTGTTTAAGCTAGGTAAGGAAATGGGAATTGATGAAGTACGTATCAAAACAGCCCAACTTTACGACTATAAGAACGGTAATCCATTAATGCCTGAAAACGAAAAATACTCTCGCTACAAACTACAAAAGGATGGTACTTATCGCATCAAACACGCTCTTGGAAATCATTGCTGGCGTATGTGGAGCTCTAGCGTTTTAACCTGGGATGGAAAGGTTGTGCCATGCTGCTTTGACAAGGATGCGAAGCACGTGTTAGGAACACTCGAGAATGCATCATTCAATGATGTCTGGAAAAGCGAGGCATACAAATCGTTCCGAAAAGCCGTATTAACCGAACGCAATCAAATAGACATTTGCACCAACTGCTCAGAAGGCGCGAAGGTATGGGCGTAA
>JBMSGX010000198.1:0-4408 GCA_049416285.1 Crocinitomicaceae bacterium
AAGAGATCTTGGAGAAAACGAACGTGGAATTAATTGCCAGCGGCGGTGTCTCTAACATGCAGGACCTGTATGATCTGAAAGAATTAGGGTGTAATGGAGCTATTGTTGGGAAGGCGATCTATGAAGGCAATATCTCACTGAAAGAACTAAGTAAGCTATGTTAAAGAAAAGAATCATACCCTGTCTGGATATCCAAAATGGAAGAACGGTTAAAGGCGTTAATTTCGTGGGTATTCGAGATGCAGGAGATCCAATTGACCTGGCAAAGCGCTATGTTAAAGAGGGGGCTGACGAGCTTGTGTTTTTAGATATCACTGCGACAGTAGAGAAACGAGATACGCTTGTGGAACTTGTGGAACACGTGGCCGCTGAGATAGATATACCATTCACAGTGGGTGGAGGTATTAATTCTGTTGAGGATGTCTCTCGGATCATAAAGGCGGGTGCTGATAAGGTGTCAATTAATTCATCGGCAGTGAGAAGACCAGAGTTGATAAAAGAGATCGCAGATCAGTTTGGAAGTCAGTGTGTGGTGCTGGCCATTGATACAAAGAATACGGATGACGGGTGGAAGGTGTTTGTAAAGGGTGGAAGAGAAGAGACAGATCTGTTAGCACTGGATTGGGCCAAGAAAGGTGTTGAATTGGGTGCTGGAGAGATCCTGTTGACATCCATGAACAATGATGGAACTAAACAGGGATTTGCTTTAGATATAACAGATCAAATAAGTGCTGCGACAGGTGTGCCGGTAATCGCTTCGGGGGGAGCTGGTACCAAAGATCACTTTGAAGAATTGTTTAAAACGACAAAAGCAACTGGAGGGTTAGCAGCAAGTATTTTTCACTACAATGAGATACCGATCCCCGAACTCAAAGAATATTTAAGAAACAAAGAAATTCCCGTAAGATGAATATAGATTTTAAGAAAGGTGATGGACTAGTGCCTGTGGTAGTGCAGGATAATAATACACTTCAGGTATTGATGCTTGGGTATATGAATGAGGAGGCATATCAGAAAACACTGGAGTCGAAATTGGTAACATTTTACAGTCGTTCGAAAGAAAGGCTCTGGACGAAAGGGGAGTCCTCCGGAAACACATTGGAATTAGTCGATATAATGATTGATTGTGACCAGGATACCTTATTGATCAAAGCTAATCCAAACGGCCCAACGTGTCATACAGGTACAACTTCTTGCTTCAAAGAAGAAACGGCGAAAGGATTCATTTATGAATTGGAGCAGACCATCAATGATAGAATTGATTCAAATGATCCCAATTCATACACAAACAAGCTTTTCCGCAGAGGGATCAATAAAGTAGCTCAGAAAGTAGGAGAGGAGGCTGTAGAGGTTGTAATTGAAGCTAAGGATAGTGATGATAACCTATTCAAGAACGAAGCAGCTGATCTAATGTATCACTATCTGATCTTGTTGAAGGCAAAAGGATTCACACTTACCGATATCGAAGAGGTACTCGCTGAAAGAAGTAAATGATCATTGAAAACTAACCAAAGTCATTGATTATGACTTACGGTTTAGGTACTTTCCCAGCCTAAAGAGATCTCGATAACTCAGTGGAAGGCTTAAGCGAAATAGAAGTTCAGGAGCGAAGAAAGCAGTTCGGATATAATGAACTGCCTGTAAAACAGCAGAAAACAGTCCTCAGGATTGCTCTGGAGGTCGTTCGGGAGCCTATGTTTATGCTTTTGCTGGGATGTGCTGTTTTATACATTCTTCTTGGTGATTACACTGAGGGGATGGTGATGCTAGGGTCGGTGATGCTAATCATTTTTATTACGTTTTTTCAGCATCAGCGAACAGAAAAGGCATTAGATGCACTTAAACGTTTGTCCTCACCAAGAGCGCTTGTCATACGCGACGGAGAAGAGCAACGCATCGCTGGTCGCGAAGTTGTTACGGATGATGTAGTGATCTTAAATGAAGGAGATCGCGTTCCTGCCGATGGGGTGATTTTGTCTTCGAACAGTTTTCACGTCGATGAATCGATGCTGACAGGTGAATCGGTAGCTGTCAATAAGCAAGTGGACGATAAAGTATTTTCCGGTTCCCTGGTGGTGAAGGGAAAAGCAAGAATGAAAGTTTCTTCGATCGGCAGTCAAACAGAGTTTGGAAAAATAGGAAGCTCACTAGAAAAGATCGAAGAGGAGCCGACGAATCTTCAAAAAGAGATGAAGCGTCTCGTTATCCGATTGTTTTTAGTGGGTGGAATGATAAGTGTGCTCGTAGTGATCGCGTTTTACTTCACACGTGGTAATCTGATTCACTCATTCCTAAATGGACTGGCTAGTGCTATGGCTATTCTTCCTGAGGAATTTCCGGTTGTGCTCACGGTTTTTCTGGCTATGGGAGCCTGGAGACTTTCTCGAAGAAATGTATTGACACGTCACCCTTCGGCGATTGAAACATTAGGTTCAGCAACGGTGCTGTGCAGCGATAAAACTGGAACTATCACTTACAATAAAATGACGTTGGTGCATGTCTGTACTGCTGACGTAAGCTGCGATGCTATCGATTTTGAAGCGCGTAAGGAAGAGGTTCAGAGTATTGTCAGGCACTCAGTAATGGCAACACCACAAGATTCTGCTGATCCCATGGAGAAAGCAATTGTAGATGCGGCAGCTAGACTGGGTATTGTTCGAGAGCAGTCAACCCAACGCGAGTATGCGTTGTCAAAAGAGTTATTGGCAATGTCGCTTGCATACCAGGAGGAGAATGGTTTTAATGTTTATGCGAAGGGATCACCGGAGGCGATCATTGAGTTGTGTCATGTGAGTGAGGTTGAGAGTAAAAAGATCTTGGATGAGGTAACTGCAATGGCAAGAAAAGGTCTCCGCGTTCTAGGAGTGGCCTCTGCTAGATGTGAGAATACTTCTTTACCCGAAGATCAACATGATCTGGAGTTTAAGTTCACAGGGCTTATTGGGTTTGAAGATCCAATTCGTGATGAGGTTCCGACTGCAGTGCAGGAGTGTTACGAGGCCGGCGTGAAGGTTGTGATGATCACAGGGGATTATTCAGAAACCGCAGAGAGTATTGCAAGGCAAGCTGGAATTGATGTGGCGGGTGGAGTGATCACAGGTGATATGATGAAAGAGTTGACAGATGAGCAGCTTATAAGTCGTATCAGTGAAGTAAATGTATTTGCGCGTATTGTACCTGAGCAAAAGTTAAGGATCGTTCAGGCATTGCAATCAAACAATCAGGTTGTCGCAATGACAGGAGACGGTGTGAATGATGCACCAGCCTTAAAAGCAGCAGACATTGGAATTGCAATGGGTAAGAAAGGGACTGACGTTGCCAGAGAGGCATCCTCATTAGTTCTTTTGGATGACAACTTTTCATCTATTGTCTCAGCAATTCGTTCCGGAAGAAGGATCTATGATAACCTCCAGAAGTCTATGATGTATATCATGGCGATTCACATTCCGATCATTGGTTTAACATTGTTACCGGCATTTTTCTCTGTACTTCCGATCATTTTGATGCCGCTTCACATCATTTTCATGGAGCTCATCATTGATCCGGTTTGTTCATTGGCGTTTGAATCTGAAGAAGAGGAAGCGGGGATAATGAAGCGTCCGCCAAGAGATCCGTCCTACAAGTTTTTCGGACCTAAAAGGATCGTTTGGAGTATGTTCATGGGAACACTCCTTCTGATTACAGTTCTTGGTGTTTATTTCTTCTCTTTCTATGAGGGGCACTCCGAAGGCGAGGTGCGCGTGATCTCTTTTGCGACGTTGATCCTAGGGAATATGGCATTGATCTTAACGTCTTTATCCAAAACAAGGTTCGTGATCCATGTGCTGCTTGAGCGAAATATTGCCCTGCTTGCCATCTTGGGCATTGCTTCGATTTTGCTTTTCAGTATGATCTATGTTCCTTACTTAAGAGACTTGTTTGCCTTTGGATCACCTGGTGGTGTTCACTTCTGGATCGTTTTTGTGGCTGTATTTATATTGATTACAATCCTTGAGATCTTTAAGCTTGCACGAATCAGGAAAAACAAAGCTGAATGATTGAATTGTTATTCTTCTCGGCTAAATCTTGTGGTGTCTGTGTTGCGTTGAAGCCAAAGCTATTAGAAGCAATTGATAAACGCTTTCCAAATGTTGTCATGAAGGTTATTGATGCAGAGGATGAACCTGTTATCGTTGGACAGTCGATGGTGTTTCGTCTTCCAGCGGTCATCATTAACGCGAAAGGAAAGGAAATCGCACGTTTTGCGGGTAGTTTTGGTGTGAATGAAGTCCTTGATCGCATAGATCGATTAACTTTTGAATTGCTTGAAAAGTAACCGTATATTGTATTGAACATAATCACTCATGAAATTACAAGGAAAACATATTATTCTAACAGGAGCCGGAAGCGGTATTGGTCAGGAATTGGC
>JBMSGX010000199.1:0-4395 GCA_049416285.1 Crocinitomicaceae bacterium
GATCTCATAATGGTCTGTGTGGGCACAATCGTACTTCTCTGATTTCTCCAAGATCAATGCTTCGAATAAGGTGTCTCCATTAGCTGAAAGCTCGGTGTACAAGCCTTTTGACTTAAAACGCACAGAGTCGTTGATCTCTATGATCGAATCGAAATAGTTCACGTGATACAGGTGCTCTCCCTCATATGAATAAAAATCCCAATGACCGATCTTCTGACCGTCATTAATAAACCCATCCCTTGCAACCGTATCGTTCGGGTAGTACTTCGTCATTTGATACGTAAGATCCGTCTTATTGATCAATCTCGGTCTTCCGTAATATTCCTGCTCGAGGTAATCAACACCATAACCCGCATTGTACAGTACGGATTGCAAACTCATCGTATACGTGATATCCGAAGGGTCAAAGTCCACGGAATCTTTCCAATCGAACAAATACCTTACACTCAATTCATTCTCTTCCCAGATCTTCTCCTCTACCGGGAATCCGTACTGGAACTTCACATGGTGAAACTTCGTTCCTAATGTGTCGAATGCTTCGTAGTCATCTATAGGTTCCCCATCCATAAAAAATCCTTGCTTGGCTACGCTTCCATTTGTATGGTAGGCAACAGACCTTCCGTTCAGCATATCATTCTGGAAGTTTAGCTCATACAATAGCATCGTATCCTGGAAGGGTAAGGTGAGATAAGTTCTCATATAACCATCCTTGTACCCATTTTCAAAATTCGTGATGTTGTATGCAATAGGATATTGTTCCAATAATGGCCCCTCTAGGTGGTCATCCACAAAGTTTCCTTTCATGACTACTTCACCTTTCCAGTTGTATTGGTAAAAGTCTCCATTCAACATTCCCGCTTTGTATTCCTCTGTACTGAAAAGGAAGTGTGTCTTCTTCTTTGGTAGCTCATATTCGGAAAATTCGCGCTCCCATTTCGGTGCTCTCGGTTCGATGTAATAGGTTTTGAACGTTCCTTCCGGCTCTCCATTTATAAACTCGATCTCCCTAAGTACTTTGCCCTTGCGGTTATAACCTTTCCAAATCCCGTGTGGTTTTCCTTCGAGCATCACACCTTCGATGTTAGCGATATTGTTCAGTCGGTCATATCTTCCTTCAAAACCAAAAGATTCTTCATACGCGTAATCATAAGAAAAGAAATCCTCCAGCTGATCACCAAACAACTGGTAATATGCATTCGCACTCAAGGTATGTGCCTGGTTTATACTGGAAGCAATGTCCAGTAATGGATCTTTATCCCGGATCCCTTTATCGAAGTACTTATAGAGTTTGCGATAGGTCTTTCTATTACCACGCCAATGATTAGAAAAGCTCATTTTTAGACCTCCACTCGACAATTTAAACGACTTACGATCCATTTTTAACTTTACTTTTCCGTTGTAAGGTTTGTTATCACGCAATACAGTTCGGTCATTCGCTACATTGTAATAGAACGAGCTTGAGCTCACAAATCGCTGAGGGAAGGTGTCTAGCTCATGGTACATTTGTAGCACACCTGAGCTCACGTTTGTTACTTCAATATCACCCATTTTCCAGTTACTGGTTCCTGTCCACCCACCGTAATCTGATGTAAAGGTACGTTCCGCAGTATAGTATTCCTCACCGAAATAATTCTGCTCATTGATCTGCATCGATCGAAGCTCCGGATCGAATACATATTGGATCAAAGGTGAATTGTTCAAACCGCTCCATGATTTATATAGCATGGTTTTGCTGTCCAGCGTTTTATTGATCGCCGTCCAGTTTTCATAGTAATAGTCTCCTTTCGTGATCGTATCAAAAGGGAAACCATGGGTGAAAACATAAGGCGACTGCGTTCCTGTAAGTGTATCAAAATCCTTTTTAACGACCTCTGTTTTCTCTCGGTAGAAATGAGAGAAATCACCCAAAGAATCGTAAACCAGCTTTTTAAATTCTTCTCCTTGTGTATCAAATACCGTTCGTATGTATTGATTTGAATCCGCGTCAAAGGTGATCACGTCATGTGCAACGCCATTGGACCAAAAAAGGGTGTCCTCATTTACTAGGTCACCATTTTCAAAATGGTATCTCGTATATAACTGTCCATTTGGATAATACAACTCATAATCTCCATCGAATTTCATTACCGCTCCGATACTGTCAATAATTCTACCCCGTGTTTCAACTCTATCTGTTTCTGGATCCCTTTCGATGCTGTAAAAACTATACCCCATCCAATAATCCGGATTCGCATACAATCGCGGTGGGATCATATAGTCGTTACGCATGTTTGGGTTTTCCAATTCATAGGAATTAAAAAGTTCCTCCTCTAGTTCCAGGTCTTCCTCTTTTGCAAAGTTGAGCTCATAAAATCCTGTTGGTACATTGATCAGCTGATACTCACATGAATACGTGTCGTACTCCCAAGTGTCGTCTTGTACCAGAGTTCCACTCCGAATTATGGGACTCTTCGATATGATGGTATCCGTTCGATCCGCGAAAGTCACATTCATTACCAAAGTATCGTCGCTGTAGATCTTCCAATTTCCCGACGGATTGCCTTTTTCGTATTTACCGTACGTCTCCTTGATTCCAAATGCCGCTGTCAAGGTGTGATAATCTCCATGAAGGATTCCACCAACGTATTCCGCATCGTATATGTCGATGTACTGATCGTCAAATTCTCCTTTCTTTTTAAAATAACGTGCTGAAAAGGAATAGAGATAATCCGGTATTCTTGAAGGTTTATGTTGAACCCAAAGTCCTTCCTTTAATCCATTTGCGAATGCCCCTGATTTTAACGTATCACCTTTGAGATCCATCCAAACAGTCTCTCCATGCAGTGCATTGTTTTTGATCTCAAAAACTCCTGCAACTCTTGCCGTTTGCTCTTGACAATTTCCGTTCGCATCCACCAGACAAAAATCTCTGAAGAGTTGTACATATTTACCGTCTGGTATAGGATTGAAAGGTGGAATAACCTCCTTCTCAAACATGTAATTCACGTAAAGAAATGGGTATGGATTCTGTCTAACTTGCTTCACAAAGCGGGAGCCTAGACTTAGTCTGACTCCTTTGTTTCTATAATACCCCCACTCTCTTTTCAGCTGTTTGTTTAAGTAGTGAAGATCGACCTCATCGCCTTCATAGAAATCCTTCGCTTCAAAGAAGTCGGGGTTCTCATCAAATTCTAAAAAGTAATTGCGGTAATCGGCAAAAAAGGCTTCATCATCCACAGCGATCCAGTAGTCATTATGAATATCCACCTCCTGGCGGAAAGGATAGATATACCTCCACTCTCCATTGTATTGAACTGAATCAATTTGCGCAATAGCAGGCAGAGCGATGCCAGCTAAAACACAAAACAGAAATAGAAACTTCTTCATGATCATCTACTCTTCGATGGCTTCTTCGGCTTCCCCTTCCTCTGCAGCCTCTGCTTCAATGAATTGATTCATATCCACATCGTAATATTGGCTGTTCAATGTCTTACCAAGTTTGTAATTCGTGATCGTAATATCGAGCAGGTTTTCTCTGTATCTGATCTCTTCTTCCAGATCCGGTAAATTAGGATTTAGACAAATGTCTCCCAGGTACTTTGTTTTGGAAAGATCACCCGACAACCATCTTCCATTACGTATACCCATTACATATTCACCTACCTTATTCAGCTTTCCGAATGGATCATAGAATTTCCACACACCTGTTGGTAATCCGTCCTTCATATTTCCCTCACTTTGGATCTCACCGTTATCGTAGAAGTTTTGGACATATCCATTCATTCTTCCCAAAGAATCATCGGCCTCCCAAATTGTATACAACTGTCGGATCTCGTAGTGATCTGTGTGCGAGCAATCATACTTTTCGAACTTCTCAATAACAAATGCTTCATAGAGCAAATTGCCTTCTGCATCGAAATCTGAAATGATCCCTTTCGACTTGAACTTAATGGAGTCGTTTAACACGATGATCGAATCTTCATAGTCCACTTCGTAAAGCATCTCTCCTTCGTAATCGTAATATTTCCAGCAACCAATTTTTCTTCCTCTATTGAGATCGCCATCACGCGCGATCGTATCATTCGGATAGTATTTGGTCATATGGAATTTGACCCCTCTTTTGTTAACTAATGTCGGGCGGCCATAATAAGGCATTTGTAATCCGTACCCGCCTAATCCAAGATCAGCGATCAACCTGTCTAAGCTTTCACTGGAAGTAATATCAACCGGCTCGAAATAGATCGAATCTTCCCAATTGAAAAGGTAGCGCACGCTCAATTCATTCTCTTCCCATATCTTTTCTTCAACAGGAAAACCATATTTAAACTTCACATAGTGATATCTGAAACCAAGTGAATCATAAGCCTCATAATCTTCGATCGGTTCACCATTTAGGAAGAAGCCTCTTTTCGAAAG
>JBMSGX010000200.1:0-4365 GCA_049416285.1 Crocinitomicaceae bacterium
CGTAACAGGATCGTTCTGAAATCAATTTAAACGGTTCTTCCCGGATAAACTTTAAGTGCCTCACGTAAGCATTCAACAGCCTCTCTTAAAGAGTCTTGTTTAAGAACATATGCAATTCTAGCCTCTTGTTCTCCCAATCCAGGAGTAGAGTAGAATCCACTTGCCGGAGCCATCATAACTGTTTTTCCGTTGTGATCGAATTCTTCCAGTAACCACTGACAGAAACGCTCCGTGTTATCAACTGGAAACTTGGCTACGCAATAGAATGCTCCACTTGGTTTAGGACAGAAAACACCTTCAATAGAGTTCAGTCCGTCGACCATGATATCTCTTCTTTGCACGTACTCCTCAACAACTTCATCAAAATATGATTGCGGTGTGTCAAGTGCTCCTTGTGATGCAAATTGCGCGATTGTCGGGGGAGAAAGTCTGGCTTGTGCAAATTTTAATGCCGCGCCCATTACTTGCTTGTTTCTAGAAATCAATGCACCTATTCGAGCACCACACATCGAATATCTTTTCGAAACAGAATCGATCATGATCACGTTCTGCTCTATACCCGCTAAGTTCATCACTGATGTAGGCACAGCTCCATCGTAACAGAACTCTCGGTAAACTTCATCGGCAAACAAGAACAAATCGTGCTTTTGAACAATGTCTCTTAATCTTTCAAGTTCCTCTTTTGAGTATAGGTATCCAGTTGGGTTTCCTGGGTTACAGATAACGATCGCCTTTGTTTTACTTGTGATCTTTTTCTCGATCTCCTCAATAGGTGGAAGGGCAAAACCAGTTTCAATTTGTGCAGTTACAGGAACTACATTTAGTCCAGCCATTACTGCAAACCCATTATAGTTAGCGTAGAATGGTTCAGGTATAATCACCTCATCACCTGGATTACATGTTGACATGAAGCCGAAAACAAGTGCTTCGGAACCTCCTGTAGTTATGATAATATCCTCCTGATAAACATCAATCCCAGAGTTTCTGTAATACTCCGCAAGTCTCTCACGGTACATAGGGAATCCAGCTGAGTGGCTATACTCAATTACGCTTAAGTCAGCAACACGAACAGCCGCGAT
This sequence comes from Crocinitomicaceae bacterium, assembly GCA_049416285.1. Taxonomy (GTDB): domain Bacteria; phylum Bacteroidota; class Bacteroidia; order Flavobacteriales_D; family Crocinitomicaceae; genus UBA4466. Next base: position 1,080 of record JBMSGX010000200.1, read on the forward strand.
TGCAGCTTCAGGTGTCTTGATATCCGGTTGTCCAATATTTAGGTGAAAGACAGATTTCCCTTGTGCATAGGCTTTCTCAGCGAATGGGACTAATTTTCTAATTGGTGACTCAGGCATCTCAACAGCCTTGTTCGATAAATTCGGCATGACTAAAATTTTGGCCAAATTTAAGTAGAATGTTCAAAACGATTCTAAAGAAAGTAGGTGCAAATTGGATTCCTTCGTGAAATCTTTTACTTGAGTGTAAATCGCACTCCTGCAAAAAACCTTATTCCTTGGTTAGGAGCGTATACATAGGAAGGATCGAACGTTAAGGCGTTTGGGTTTTCTACTGTTGGAATTGGATTTCCTTCAGGGTCGAATTGTACCAGTTTATCGAAAGGATCATGACTTCTCGCGATCATATCTAATCCACTTTTAGCTGGAGTCCAGTTTAACAGGTTTTTGACTCCGCAGTACAGTTCCCAATTCTTAAATCCGCCAAATGAAGCCTGTATGTTTTGAATTGACCACCAAGGAGAGTATTCAGGTCGCGGGTCTGAATCATTTAATAAAGGCAGTCGCATTGGAGAATAGGCTTTGCCATTGTAATCCAGTGTTAGGTTCCAGCGCGGTATCTTGTAGGTCACAACCCATGAACCTGAGAATCTCTCTGTCAGGATCTGATATTCTGTGACTCCATTTTCAACACTAAATACATCTGTGATTGTTCCTCCAACTCTTAGCTTGAGGTTGGACGCTAAATTCAATGAACCATTGATACTCATCCCGCGACTTATAGCGTATCCATCTAAATTATAATAATTGATCTCGTTTGAGTTCAAGTCGTAATCAGGAATGATCTTGTTGTCGAAGTAGGTATAAAATGCCGTTGCATCCAGATTTAATACTGCCTTGTCAAATCTTATGTCTTGTGCATAGGTAAGGTTAAGGTTGTAACTTTTCTCTGGAGAGATCCCATCAGCAATGACAACTTCTCGCGCTCCAGTAAGTGCAGCATGGTCTTCTGTGAAGATGTTTACTACTCTGAAACCTGTCCCTGTGTTTAGTCGAAGAGAGCTAAATTCTCCAGGAGTCCATTTATAGCCAACCCGAGGAGTGAAAATATGACCATGATGATTATGGTGATCGTATCGTGCACCGAGCATAAATTTGTGATCATTGTTTATGAGAATTTCATCTTGCACAAATACACCGGGAAGGGTAGTGTGATCGGGTTTGTTTTGATCGCCGTCAGCCGTTGCCGTAGTGTTATCATCATAGTATACATAACGAAGCGATGTTCCCAATAGGAAATCATGGCTTAACCATCTTTTATCCCAATAGAGTTGAGAGAATGCAACATTCTGTTTCCCCATGAACGGCATGTCTCCGTAATAGCTGTTCTGATCGTGACCGTTTACTGATAAATTAAAGAAGATTCTCTCTTTCAATGGAAGTTGATAAGCTGCAATTAGCTCCCATCGTTTGGTGTAGATGCTTTCTCCGTAGATACTATCCGTACCCCTGAATGCGGCGTTCCAGTTCATTTCTCCACCCCAACGGTCTTCGTTTAGATATCTTCCAGCAATGGAGAATAATCTATTCTCTTTTCGTTTAATATTCCACTTTTGAAAAATGGATACGCGATGCTGCAAAGTGATATCTGTGAATCCATCGTTGTTCTTATCTTGGGGCAATGAGTAGTTGAAATAATTCACACCGTTAAGCACAGACACTTTCTTTCCGATATTGAATTTATAACCGAGATCAGCAGATGTTTCAAGCCAAGTGTTCGAGCGAACGTCAGCATACACACGTGGACTTCTATCCGGAGTTTTTGTGATTACGTTGATGACACCTCCAATTGCTTCACTTCCATAAAGTGCAGAAGTTGGGCCTTTAACGATCTCCATGCGTTCTATTAGAGCACTGGGGATTCCAGATAACCCATAAACTGTTGATAGACTGCTCACGATCGGCATCCCATCGATCAAGATCATGGTGTTTGGACCTTCCAGTCCATTAATATGTATATCCCCTGTGTTGCAAATATTACAATTCAATTGTGGACGAACACCATTAACCATTTGCAGTGCATCATAGAGGGATGGAGTAGGGTTTTTCTGAAAGAATTGACCGGAATAGACTTCTACATTTACAATGCTTTCTTTTCTGCTCACTTCCTTCATGCTACCCGTTACTACAACTTCATCGAACTCTTTAGAGAATTCTGCAAGGTTGATGATAAGTTCATTTGAGGGTGCTTCAATGCGCGTGCTTATCTGTCCGGCTTCTATACTATAGATCGTTAACAGATGGCTGCCCTCTTTAATGTTTTCAAATGTGAAGTGTCCGTCAAGATCAGATTTTGTTTGTTGCGTTCCGATTGAAAGCTTAGCAAAGGGAACAGGAGTAGTATCATTGACAACACGTCCCGTTAACACAGTTTGTGCGTAGCTCGAGAGACTTGAGAGTAACAGTAAAGTTATTAGGACGTTCTTCAAATCATAGTTATTTGGTACAAATATATAAAGTTAGGTTAGTCTAACAAAATTCAATAGATATATTTATTACCTTCGCTTCATGCTGTCATTCACAGAGGAAAATTATCTGAAGGCCCTTGTCCAACTTACCATTTTCGAAGATGGAGTGGAAGAGGTTGGAGTGAATCGACTTGCTGAATATCTCGGAGTAAAGCCAGCTACCGTAAGTGACATGGTGAGAAAGCTGAAGAAAAAGGAGCTTGTCAATTATGAGCGATACGGTAAAGTTTCACTAACAGAAGAAGGTAGGTTTCTAGGAATGATGGTTATCAGGCGCCACAGACTTTGGGAGACTTTTTTACAGCAAAAGCTGGATTTTTCTTGGGATGAGGTGCATGAGCTGGCAGAAGACCTGGAGCATATTCATTCTAAAAAACTGATCGATCGCCTTGATGCTTTTCTTGGTCACCCGGAATTTGATCCACATGGAGATGCGATTCCAAATAGGGAAGGGGAGATTTTGATTCCTTTTAGAAGAACCTTGCATGACGGGGAGCCGGGAAAAAAATATAAGATCATCGCTGTAAAGGATAACTCCAGCGATTTTCTGAAATACGTTGATAAGCTGGGAATAGCGATCAACGATGAAGTAACCATCGTGAATAAGGAATCATTCGATGATTTGACAACGATACAATCGAACGGTCAGGAACGCGTGCTTTCACCCAAGGTTACTGATAACCTCTTTGTTGTTTGCGCAAGTTGTCAGAAAGCAAAAGAATGTGATTGCTAGCGGATCTTTGTTTTGTCAAGGATATTGA
>JBMSGX010000201.1:0-4331 GCA_049416285.1 Crocinitomicaceae bacterium
AAAATGAAACTCAGTAGAAAAGGTTTGTTGCGACCCGACATGAAGGTAGAGGATCTTAACGTGCAGGAAGTGGAAGATTATCTGAAATCTATCTCGCATGTAAAAAGCGTTGACATTTATCAGGGGTTTGAAGGTAATTGGAATATCGATTTGGAGCTTCGCGAACCCATCGTTCGCGTGTTTAATAAGTTTGGTGAAACATACTATTTGGACGAAGACGGAGAGTTCATGTCAAGAACGCCTACTCATGTGGCTAGAATGCCCGTTGCAACTGGGTTTATTATAGAGAGACCTGACGGTCCAAAAGTGTCCCAAATTATTAACAATGATACTTTAATAAGTATTCTAAAGCTGGATGATATCTATTGGATTTCCAATTATGTTTGTGAGGATCCCTTATTCCAGTCTTTGATCGGTCAGATCCAGGTCGAAAAGAATGGAGACCTACTGTTGATACCATTGGTTGGAGACCATGTGATCAACTTTGGTTCTGCCAATTCAAAATCAGAGGTGGAGAGTAAGTTTGAGAAGTTGAAGGTCTTTTACAAAGAGGCCATGCCGTATGAAGGTTGGAGGAAGTATGACGAGATCAGTTTGAAATACAACGGACAAATAGTTTGCAAGAAAAAGAAGACCAATGAGTAAGATTATTGTAGGATTGGATATTGGAACCACGAAGATCGCATGTTTCGTGGGACGTAAAAATGAGCACGGAAAGATCGAAATTCTTTCCATGGGTAAATCAGAATCACTTGGTGTGACGCGTGGTATGGTTTCTAATATCGAGAAAACGATCAAATCGATCCGTGAAGCTGTTGACGAGGCAGAGTCGAGAATCGAAGGTGATCTTACGATCAAGGTGGTAAACGTTGGTATCGCAGGTCAGCACATTAAGAGTATTCAGCATCGAGGAATTTACACAAGAACTTCTTTGGAGAATGAGATCTCTCAAAAGGATATCGATGCCTTAATGGATGATATGTACCGATTGGCAATGCCTCCGGGGGAAGAAATTATCACCGTACTTCCACAGGAGTATATTGTAGATAATGAGCAAGGGATCAAAGATCCGATTGGTATGTCGGGTGTTAGACTTGAAGCCAACTTCCACATTATTACGGGAAATGTTGGAGCTTCAATGAACATCAATAAGTGTGTTCAGCGAGCAGGATTGAGTGTGAAAGATATCATTCTAGAGCCGATCGCATCTGCACATTCTGTATTGACAGAAGAAGAGAAAGAAGCTGGGATCGTTTTGGTTGACATTGGTGGCGGTACTACGGATGTCGCGATCTTCCATGAAGGAATTATTCGCCATACGGCCGTTATACCATTTGGAGGTAATGTGATCACAGAAGATATTAAGGAAGGGTGCACTATCATGAAACGTCAGGCAGAGATGTTGAAGCAGAAATTCGGATCTGCTTTGGCAAGTGAAAGCCAGGATAATGAGGTTGTTGCAATTCCTGGATTAAGAGGAAGAGCTCCAAAAGAGATCACACTTCGCAATCTTGCCAGTATCATTCAAGCGAGAATGGAAGAGATCATTGAACTGGTGCATTATGAGATCAAGAATTCAGGATACGAGAAAAAATTGATTGGTGGAATCGTAGTTACCGGAGGTGGTTCACAGCTGAGACATATTACACAATTGTTTGAGTACGTAACTGGTATGGATACACGTATCGGATATCCTACGGAACATCTTGCGAACAACAATACAGAGGCGATGAAGAGCCCAATGTATGCTACCGGTATCGGACTGGTGCTTCAAGGCTTCGAGGATTATGAGAAGTCTCTTGGAAGAACTGGTGCTCAAGAGCCGGCAAGCACAGGAGAGGTGAAAACGCACTCTAAGAAAACGAAAGGCGGATTCTTTGATGAGATCGTAAAACGTATGGGAGGATTCTTCGTGGAAGAAGATGAGGAGAGTGAATCAAATAATAAATAAGACAACTAACACAACAACTAATACACAAGGACATGGATTTTGAAATGCCAAAAGAAAACAAGTCGATCATTAAAGTGATCGGTGTTGGAGGTGGAGGTAGCAATGCCGTAAACCACATGTATAACCAAGGTATCAAAGGTGTAGATTTCGTAGTATGTAATACGGACTTACAGGCATTGGAGGTTTCTCCGGTACCTTACAGAATTCAATTAGGACCTTCATTGACAGAAGGACGAGGAGCAGGTTCTCTTCCTGAGATCGGAAAGAATGCTGCAATTGAAAACATTGAAGAAATTAGAGAATACCTAAGCAATGATGCAAAAATGGTATTTATCACTGCCGGAATGGGTGGTGGTACTGGAACCGGAGCGGCACCTGTAATTGCAGGAGTAGCGAAAGAGCTAGGTATCTTGACAGTTGGTATTGTTACAGTGCCATTTAACTTCGAAGGAAGAAAAAGAAGAATGCAAGCCTCTGAAGGTTTGGAAGCAATGAGAAATGCGGTAGATACATTACTAGTGATCAACAACGAAAGATTGCGTGAGATCACGGGTAATTTGTCGATCGGAGATGCATTCTCTAAAGCAGATGATATTCTTGCAACTGCCGCAAGAGGTATCGCGGAGGTGATAGCATTAACAGGAGCCATCAACGTTGACTTTAACGATGTGAGCACAGTAATGAGAGACAGTGGTGTAGCTATTATGGGTAGTGCTTGGGCTGAAGGTGAAAGTAGAGCGGTTAATGCTGTTGAGAAAGCACTTGAATCTCCACTATTGAATGATAATGATATCAGCGGTGCTGAATACGTATTATTGAACATTACTTACGGTGATGTTGAGGTAACAATGGATGAGATCTCTGAGATCACTGACTACATTCAAGATGCTGCTGGATCAACTGCAGATGTGATCTTTGGACACGGTAAAGACGAGACACTTGGAGAGAAGATCAGCGTAACAGTTATTGCTACGGGTTTTGAAAGTTCTCCACTTACAGGATATGAGCAGGCACCTAAGAAGAATGTTGTGACATTGGAAGAGCCTAAGAAAACGGAGGTAACAAAACCAATGAATTCTCCGACTCAGACTACAGATATCTGGGCTGGAGCGAAGGAAGTAACAAAAACGGAAGACGAGCCTTATTTGAAGTCATCTACTGAGGAAACACTAGAGGCAAAAGAAGAGCCACAAAGTGAAATGAATTTTGACTGGAGCTTGAGTACTTCTTCAACTGAAGAAACGACTGTTTCAACGAGCTGGTCAGAGCCAACTTCATCTTCAACAGAAGAATCAGAAGAGACTGAAATTAAGCGCTACGTTCTGGACGATAATACAGATGAAAAGTTTGATCTTGAGTCAACTGTTACAAGAAAAGTATTGTCGCCGGAAGAACAGCAACAAAAGAATCAGGAGCGTCTTTCAAGAATTCAAGAGTATACGCAGCGTCTTAAGAAGGCTGATGGTATTGCTGAATTCGAAAATGAGCCTGCATTCAAAAGAAGAAATATTGAATTGGATGAATCGGTACCTAGCAGAGAAAACGATGCTAGCAAGTACAGCGTTGATAACGATGGAGAGAGCACTTCATTGAATAGCAACAATTCATTCTTACACGATAACGTAGATTAATCATGGGATTCATTGATCAGATCAATGCTGATATTAAATCAGCAATGCTGGCTAAAGAGAAAGAAAAGCTTACTGCTTTACGCGATATTAAATCGAAGCTACTTTTAGAAGCTACTTCAGGAGGAGGTGAGGTTACTGAAGAGACTGCAATGAAGATCGTGATGAAGTTGCATAAGCAACGCATGGAAACCTATGAGCTTTATAAGAAAGAAGGTAGAGATGATCTAGCTGCTGAAGAGAAATTCCAGGCGGATGTCATCGAAGCTTACATGCCTGAAATGATGTCTGAGGATGAAGTCAGAGCCGCAGCTGCTGAAGCAATTGCTTCTACGGGTGCGACTGGGCCTCAAGACATGGGTAAAGTAATGGGGATGTTATCTAAAAAACTGGCTGGTAAGGCCGACGGTAGGGTAATCGCTGATACAGTAAAAGCCCTATTGAATAATTAGCCAAGTGCTTAGTTGTTAATAGTTGATAAAACCGCTCTCATGAGCGGTTTTTTTCGTTTAGGAAAGGCGGGTACATCATAATGGCATGGTTCTCTACGATCAATCTTTCTGAAAGTAAATTGTCTTCCAAGTCATATTCCAGTTGAAAGATCTGATTATGTCTCGTATAACCTCCCCAGGTTTGCTGCTGAAATATGTGATTCCTTTCTTCAATTTGATACTTTCTATCCAATGACCGGTTACATGATAATCGTCCGTTTAAATGCGTGTCATCCAGCCAAAACTCGAGGTAGAAATCAT
>JBMSGX010000202.1:0-4301 GCA_049416285.1 Crocinitomicaceae bacterium
TCGAGGTAGTATGCCTCATAATTGAATATGTTGATCTTCTTTATCATATCACCAGGTCTAATCTTTTTAAATATGCTTGAAGGGATTTGCGCGCTCTGAAGATGTAAACCTTCACCTGCGATTCGCTCAAACCTGTTATGTCTGCAATCTCCGCATAATTGTACCCTTCGTAATCTCTCAGTAAGACAACTGACCTTTGTACTTCCGGAAGTCTGTCAAGCGCCTCGTCCAATATTTCTTTCAAATCCGGATTTACATTGTTGTCCGTTCCGTATTCCGGCGTTGACTCAATGTCTCCTGAGCGCTTTTCCTTTTTGATCCAATCCAGCATTGTATTGTATGCCGCTGTGAACAAATAAGACTTCACTTTTTTATAGTCAATGTCGTCTCTTTTGATCCAAACCTTTGTAAACGTTTCCTGAACAACATCCTTTGCAGACATCTCATTTCCAAGATGTTTCACTACGAAACGGAACACGTTGTCCGCGTATTCATCAACTGCCAGGTTGTATTCTTTCGTCGTCATTTAGGTTCGAATTCAACAATAAGACTCACAAGTTACAGAAAAGTTACAGCAAGGGTAAAATTTATTATATTCGAACTGAATTAAACTTTAGAAACTATGGGATTAGGAGCTATTTTGGGGATAATTGGAGGTATTGTTCTAATTATCATTATTTGGTACGTACTTACTCAACAGAAACTTGTTTCATTAAAGAACAATCGCGAAAATGCCTTTGCAGATATTGACGTCCAATTAAAGCAGCGCTATGACCTGATTCCTCAGTTAATGGGTGCCGTTAAGGGATATATGGATCATGAAAGCGAGGTGCTGACAAGAGTAACACAGGCTCGTTCAAGATGCATAAGTGCGGGAAGTATTAATGAAAAAATTGCTGCGAACCAAGAATTAGGAGCTGCCATGGGAGCCTTTAATATCCAAATTGAGGCTTATCCTGACCTTAAGGCCAATCAGAACTTCATGCATTTACAGCATGAAATTGCTGATATTGAAAACAAACTCGCCGCGGTAAGACGCTATTTCAACTCTGCAACGAAGGAATTAAACAATTCCGTAGAGAGCATCCCTTCCAATATTGTAGCCAAAAGTATGGGATATACCGTTCAGCCAATGTATGATGTGGGTGTTGCTCAGCGAGAGGTAATGGATAAAGCTCCAGAGGTAAAATTCTAGGAGTCTATGGCATACATTGGGCTTCAGACTCAAATAGACAGAAATAATCGTAGGAGTTTTCTACTCTTATTGTCATTTCCTTTACTCATTTTAGCCGGTGTTTACGCCTTCTATTACGTTGCGTATCAAGAATATGGGATAAGTGAAGTGAACTGGAATTTCTTAAAAGCAATACCTTTTGTAATTGCTGGAGTTGTAATCTGGTTTTTGTTTGCGTATGCCTCTCATACATCAATGATAAATGCTGCTACCGGAGCGCGACCCCTGACGAGAAAGGAAAACATGCGTATATACAACCTCACGGAGAACCTCTGTATGAGTGTTGGGATGAAAAACCCGAAGATTTACATTATCGATTCCCCTGTTTTGAACGCATACGCTTCAGGAATTAATGAGAAAACCTATGCGGTAACATTAACACAGGGTATTATAGACAAGCTTGATGAAAAAGAGCTGGAGGGAGTAATTGCTCACGAACTGACACATATTCGAAATCGAGATGTGCGCTTGCTTATCATTTCTATTGTGTTTGTTGGAATTTTTGCTTTTGCCGTTAATATGCTGTTCCGTCAAGTGATGTACAGATCAGGTAGACGTCGTGGTAAGGACAACAATGTTGATGGACGCGTATTTATCATCGCGTTATTAATCGCCATTGTCGTATACTTTTTCAGTATTCTATTCAAATTTGCCCTAAGCAGAAAACGGGAATACCTTGCTGATGCCGGTGCTGTTGAAATGACAAAGAATCCTGAGGCAATGGCTAACGCACTCCGTAAAATTTCAGGTAACTCAGATCTTGAAACAAAAAGCGATGACGTTAAACAAATGTTTATCGACAACAGTCCTAAAAAGGGGCTGTTCTCAGCACTAGGAGGTCTTTTCTCAACGCACCCTCCAATAGAAAAACGCATTCGGTTTTTGGAGCAGATGTAAGAAGTATTAGCGAAAAGCCACAAGGGCCGCCCGGCGGGATTAGTCTACGGAAAGCTCCCCGACGGGCATGTCTATACTAAGTACAACCATATAACGAAATGGTTGCCTGTGACATTGTATTGCAACTCTTAAATTGAGATGCATACTTTCCAATATTCCATAAGATTAGCTGCGAATTGCCGCAATTCCCGGTAGCTCTTTCCCTTCCAAATATTCAAGCATTGCACCACCACCAGTGGATACGTAGCTCACCTTATCAGCAAGATTAAACTTGTTGATCGCCGCTACGGAATCTCCTCCGCCGATCAATGAAAATGCTCCTTTTGCTGTCGCCTCAACTATTGCATTTGCCACAGCAACTGTTCCTGCCTGGAAGTTTTCCATTTCAAAAACACCCATCGGTCCATTCCAAAGAATCAGCTTTGACGAGCGAATGATCTCCGCACATGCTTCTGCTGTTTCAGATCCGACATCCAGTCCCATCCATCCATCAGGGACCTCATCGATCTTAACCTGCTGAATATTCGCGTTATTATCGAACTTATCCGCAATAATTGTATCAACTGGAATGTAAAGATTCACTCCTTTGTCTTCCGCATCTTGCATGATCTTTTTTGCCACGTCCAAGTAGTCATCTTCTACCAGTGAATTTCCAACTTTACCTCCCTTTGCTTTTACAAAGGTGTAGGCCATCCCACCTCCAACGATGAGGTTATCTACTTTATCCAGCAGACGCTCGATAATGGTGATCTTGGAAGAAACCTTCGCTCCACCGACGATAGCCGTCAAAGGTTTATCAGTACTGTTCAATACTTTGTCCACACTTTTGATCTCTCCTTCGATCAAGAATCCGAACATTTTGTCTTCCGGGAAGAATTTAGCCACAACGGTTGTACTCGCGTGCGCTCTGTGTGCCGTTCCGAAAGCATCATTGACATAAACATCTCCGTGCTTCGCTAACTGCTCCGCAAAACTCTCAGTTCCGGCAGTTTCTTGCTTATAAAAACGCACATTATCCAACATTAAAACTTCGCCCGGTGCAAGCTCATTACTCAATTTGTAAGCTTCTTCTCCAATACAGTCCCCTGCAAATTTTACCGGAACACCTAGTACATTAGATGTATGCTCAACAATATTTTCCAGACTGAATTTTTTCTCAAACCCATCCTTCGGTCTACCCAGGTGAGACATCAATACTACTGATCCACCATTTTTCAAAATGTGCAAGATCGTTGGTGCCGCTGCTCTGATTCGCGTATCATCTGTTACCGCCATTGTTTCCTTATCCAATGGCACGTTAAAATCCACACGGATCAATGCTTTCTTTCCTGAAAAATCGTAATTGCTGATATTTTGCATTTCAATAGTATTTGGTGCAAAAATAATGGTCTTTGATGAACCTGAAGTTTATTCGTCATCAATTTCAAGTTGCCTCTTGAAATCTTATCTTTAGACCGTGTCTCAGGAACAACAAATATTCACATTAAAACAAGTCGTTTCATCGATTCGGAAGACGATAGAAACACGATATAACTCTACTTATTGGGTAAAAGCAGAAATGCATAAACTCAATAAATACCCAAGTGGTCATTGTTTCCCTGAGTTACTTCAAAAAGAGGATGGGAAGATCGTCGCTCAAATCTCAGGGTCGATCTGGAAACATAACTTCGAGCGCATTAATCAGCGGTTTATAGATGTAGTGAAAGAGCCTCTCAAAGAAGATACAACACTGCTCATGCAGGTAAAGGTAAGCTTCCATGAAACCTACGGTTTAAGTCTTCAGATCCTAGATATTGATCCGAACTTTGCACTGGGAGAACTGCAACGTGAAAGGCAAGAGACGCTTAAAAAATTGAAGGCAAAGGGTCTGATCAATGCCAATCAGCAAGTTCCGTTTCCATTGCTACCGAAACGAGTTGCCGTAATTTCAGCAGAATCAAGTAAAGGTCTTTCCGATTTTATGCAGGTTCTGGACAGAAATGAATGGGGTTACTCCTTTTTCACAATGCTGTTTACGTCATATGTGCAGGGCGACATGGCGGCCGACTCAATCATAAAGCAGTTGGAGAACATCAAATCTGTTCAGCACCATTTTGACATTGTTGTGATTGTTCGGGGCGGTGGTGGTGAGGTCGGTTTATCCTGCTATAACAACTATTCGCTCTGTGAG
>JBMSGX010000203.1:0-4247 GCA_049416285.1 Crocinitomicaceae bacterium
ATAATGAGCTTTTTAATATTGCGTCGATCAAGGACCTTGAAAGATTCCTCGATAAACTTCTCGTATGATTTGCCCGATGAAGATTGGAACGAAGTAAATCGGAAATAACCGTACTTGCTGTTCAAAATGCGGAACTTCCCTTGATCTTTCTGTCCGGCATTGAATGCAGCTACCGTTGAAGCGATGCGTTTGTTCATAGTATTGACCGGTGCAGCACCCGTCTCCAGATAAATACTCGTTGTGTCTTTCTTGTAGACATACGTAACAAGAATAGAGTCTTTCGAAAAGGGAAAAGCGAGATGTCTGTAAAAATCAAAAGCATAAGATGCCTGATAATACTTGAAATCTACACCGCCTTCATCAGAAGACAAATACTGACTGATTCCCTCCATCATTTCCGGTACAGTTCGATTATCGATGGTGAGAATCTCAGAGCTGGTTGGAATCACACGTGTTCTTGCCAGTTTTGATCTACCATCTAGGATGTAAGGATCGTCCTCTTTTAAAAGGCGGTTGACCACCAGTCTTTTACCAACGAGGTAATAATCAATAGGTAAGGACTTTCGTGTTGACAACCATTCTTTCAATGTTGCTTTGTTCGGGTGGATCTGTGTATGTCCGCAATTGATCAAGGACAAAAGTCTACTGTACAATTTATATTGTTCTAACAGACTCTTCTCATCCATCATGTCATTCTCCAACCTGTCAAGCGAGCGTTTGAGGACTTTCATATCGGTATGAAGATCAAGTGTTCCCTCTTTTGCAAGAAGAACTTCTTTGAAGACTTTCACATCCTGTTGCTGTTGTTCAATTGGGCCAATAGTTTTGGATGCCGACAATAAGAATATTGCGGCCATGACGATTGTGATACGGATCAAATTTGTCATCCCCATATTCTAATAACGTAAAAAACAGCTGAAGGCTTACAGTTGGAGACTATTTTTTTAGTCTTTCTTGAGCTTGTTTCGCGTAGAACCCACCATCCTGAACGATCTGAGCGTATTTAGACTGCGCTTTTTCCCGGTCTCCAGAGCGTTCAAGGCAATTCGCAATTAACCAATTGGCTTCCTCATCGAAGTTGGAGAAATCAGTATTGCGCACACGACTGAAATACTCGATCGCCTTTGAATACTCTTTGAGGTTATACAGACAGATCCCTCCGTAGAACAATGCATTTATATCATCCGGATAAGTCTTGATGATCGTTTCACATCTGTCCAAAGCCTTCTTGAAGTTATTGCGACTAAATAAACGTGTCGTTTTATCGATGTAATCGATGTAAGGAATCTCAACATCGCGCCACTCTGAAGTCTGACCATCGTGTGCAGATGATTCTTTATCAGCAGATGTTCCAGTCAGCACCAGTTGTTTTGTTTTGATCTCCGGCCTTGAACGATATGCACGATAGTCCAGTAACTTCAGATCATTCAGATAAACTTCTTTCCCAAAGATTTTGCTTTGTATCAGCTCCGGTATTTCAGGCTTATCTACTTCACTTGTTGGAAGTAATTCAAGTTTGTGCAATGAATCAGCTTCAAACTTGGCAAGCTGGAATGAGTCGATACTTTTTTGTTCTGACTGTATACTCTCAACTTTGATCTGCTCTGGTTCTTGAGCCTCGATCATTACTTCGATCGCTTCATCCAATTGTACATCCTCTTCATCAAAAGTGAAGGTGATGTTTTCAGAGGCGTCAGGTTGGTCAGCTTGTTCTGTTGATGCAAGCGTTTCGTTTTGTTCTGTGTGAGCGCTCTGCCAGAAATATATTGCAGTGACAATACTGATTACCGTTACTGCAGCCATTCCTATTGTTAGGAAGTTGAATCCACTTGGCTTAAATCGTTTGTCTAGTCGTTGCATCACCACAGGATCATGCCCCATAGCTTCCCAGCCGTCAAAGGCATCTTGCTCAAATGCAGATTCGTTTGATCTCATTTCAATATCATGCTTTGTGCGCTGGTCGGATGTTTCAGCATAACGCTTAATATCCTCCCTGCTCAATCCTGCTTTGTTCGATATGTTCTTTTTATCCGCCATGTCCAGTCATTCGTAGCGTTATATTTCTTTTTCCGTTTTGAATGGCACTTTTAACTTTCTTCAATTCAAGGTTTAGCTTTTGTGCAATTTCCTGATAGGAAAGCTGATCTAAGTAGAACAACTTAATACAGGTTTGCTGTGGTTCATTCAGCTCCTCGATTACCTGCTCAAGTGCTTCAAGTAACGCTTCCTTTTCAATAGCTTCAGATTCATCCTCTTCCATCATTTCATTCCCGCCAAGCTCAGTAGTTGAAAGCCCTTTCTTTCTAAGCTTCATGAGACAGCTGTTCTTTGTAACCATGTACAGCCACGATTTGAAATACTTTATTTCATGTGACCTGATCTTATTGCTCAGCGTTTCGAAGATATTCATTGTGATGTCTTCTGCATCCATCACATTTTTTAAATACTTCATGCTTGTACCCATCACCAGATGCCCGTAGCGTTCATACAACTCTCCAATAATTTCACGTTCATGATCACTGTTTTTACGCAGTGCCACGATAAGCTCGTCATCGGCCAGTTTCCTGTATTTTCTTCGTTGCAAGAATGCCATTCAAAAAGTAAGATGCGAATTATTATTGAAATCCATAATTGGTTCGTTAAATTTGTTGGAGATGACAATGGACAAGATCAAATACCTGGGAATATTTGCGTTACCGATTTCGGTAGCCATCGCATTCTTGAATGAAGGAGTGTTAGCATACACCCCCATATTTGTCTTCTTCATAATTGTCCCATTACTTGAATTGATGTTGACACCGGACTCCTCAAACAAAGAAGGAGAGGAGAGAGAAAAAGCAGCGAAGGACATCTACTATGATATTCTTCTTTACCTGATGGTTCCTTTGCAATTCGGTTTTCTGTTTTGGTTTCTTTCACTGGTGCAGCAAGAGGTGAGTGTGGTAACAATGATCGGAAGAGTTGCCGGTATGGGATTGATGTGTGGTATTGTAGGGGATCAATGTAGGTCATGAGCTCGGGCATCGAACAGATTGGTTCGGAAGTTTGTGCGGAGATCTGCTTTTACTCACCTCATTGGAGAACCACTTCGTACCTTATCATAACAGAGGGCATCACAACAATGTGGCGACACCTAATGACCCTGCAACAGCGAGAATGAGTGAGCCGCTCTATATATTCTGGTTTCGCTCGCAGATAGGCAGCTATGTCCAGGCATGGCAAATTGAGATCACTCGAATGAAGATCATGAATAAAGGAATGCTTTCGTTGAGTAATAAAATGGTTCAATACAGTATTGCACACCTTTTATTTCTGGGTATAATTCTTTACTTGTTTGGTTTGATAGGATTGATCTACTTTATCATCGTCGCGATTATCGGCATGGGATTGTTAGAGACAGTAAACTATATAGAGCATTACGGATTGATCCGAACCAAGAACGACAAGGGGCGTTATGAGCATGTGAAAAGGAAACATTCATGGAATTCAGACCATGTATTAGGTAGAGCAATATTATTTGAATTAAGTAGACATTCAGATCATCATTTCAAAGCAGACCGACCATATCAGGTGTTGGAATCACGAGAAGACTCGCCTGCGATGCCAACCGGTTACCCAGGAATGATGATCATGGCGCTTATACCACCACTGTTCTTTGCTGTCATGAACCAGAGGGTTAAAGCAGCACGTGAAATTTAGACTATGAAAAAGATCGCACTGATCACTTCGGGTGGAGATTCTCCCGGAATGAATGCCTGTGTAAGGGCAATTGTAAAAACAGCTTTAAATAAAGGTGTCACTCCTGTCGGATATTTTGATGGATATCAGGGTATGATCGATAACAGGTTCAAAGAGCTCTCATTCCGAGACGTAAACAATATTGTTCAGCTTGGAGGGACGATCTTGGGTACAGCGAGATGCGCTGCTTTCAAAACAGAAGAAGGAAGAAAACAGGCAATTGAAAATCTGCAGTCCAATGGAATAGAAGGGTTGATCTGCATCGGCGGAGATGGAACATTCACTGGTGCGACTATTCTGGGTAAAGAAATGTCTATCCCTGTAATTGGTATTCCGGGCACGATAGACAATGATATATATGGTACTGATCATACTATTGGATATGATACCGCATTAAATACAGTTGTAGAAGCTGTTGATAGGATCAGAGATACTGCAGGAAGTCATCACCGCATCTTTTTTGTAGAGGTAATGGGTCGGGATGCTGGGTTTATTGCATTGGATTCAGC
>JBMSGX010000204.1:0-4242 GCA_049416285.1 Crocinitomicaceae bacterium
TTTCCACTATACGGTCCATCAAGAAATTGTATTCATTCACGAATGAAGCTTCTCCCTCGAGTCCTATTCCCAGAACGGCATCCGTCACGAAGTGATTGAAAATGAATAGATCATTAATAGAGTCTCCACGATTAAAATCATGCGTGAACAGGTTTGGAGCGTCAACTGAGTAATGGGTCTCTACCATATTTGTCCACATGTAATTGTACCAGGGTTGAGATGGAAGTGCATCGTCCTGATCACTAAATAAAACAACATTTTTTCCATCATCAATTAGTTGTTGTAGTGTTGGCCATGCATTACCCGTTGTATGTGAGTAAAGTTTATTCAGTAGCCCTGAGTTATTTAGTTCAGTTTCAATAACACTGGAAGAAACGTAACATTCAAGAATGATCGTTATCACCTCATTTGGGTTCGCAGTTGAAAACGCTTCAAATTCTTGAAAAATATCGCTCAGGGGTTCTGATCCAAGTAGGAATGATCCATGGTAAACAGAAATTGTCCCGAAATTATCGTACACGTCGATCATAAAGCCTCTCACTCCGAGGTTGAGCTGCTCAGTAATTGTGTAATTCTGATTTGGAAAGCTATAGCTGTTATTGGTACAGTTAAATGCATTATGAGTTGTTAAAAAACTCACCTCATTGTAGGGCTTGTAGCAAAGTGCCGCAGAACCATTGCACTGACTTTGAACAAAGAACACCTTAAGTGTTATTCCCAGTAGAAGTAATAAACGCATAAAGTAAAAGTAATGAATTATTAGGTCATTCACTTTTCTTAACAACTTCAAAAAGTAATTATCAGTATTTTAGCGGCATGGGCAAGGAACGCTTCAGATATAACCCGAAAACACTCTCTTATGAAAGGGAAGAGGTAAGTATTGGAAAACGTGTTCTTCGTATTTTGTTATGGATGGCGCCAAGTATCGTGCTTGGTTTGGTCCTGGCATTTTTCTTTACGAGAAGAATTGATTCCCCAAAAGAGAAGGAGCTGAAAGCTGAATTAAAGAAATACGAGGCTGAAGTAATGCGTATGCAGTCCGATATCAACTTGATCAATGATGTATTGAATGATATTGAAAATCGCGATGAAGATCTTTATCGCATGGCGCTTTATGCCGACAAGTTTCCCGATGAACTTCGTAGAATGGGAGCGGGAGGAAGTGATAAGTATGCTTACCTCAGAAAACTGCCAAACTCTGAATTACTGATCAACACATCTTCATCTATTGATGCGCTTGAAAGAAGACTTCATGCACAAACACTGTCATTTAGGGAGTTGATACAATTAGCGAAGGATAAAGAGAAAATGCTGGCATGTATTCCAGCAATCCAACCGGTGCGTAATACCGACTTGAAAAGAATGGCATCCGGATACGGTTATCGAATTGATCCTATATATAAGACCAGAAGGATGCACTCCGGTATGGACTTCACTGCGGATAAAGGAACTGAGGTTTATGCCACAGGTGACGGCGTGATCGAATTAGTTGAGCGCAAACGATGGGGATACGGAAAGCAGATCGTGATAGATCATGGATTTGGTTACAAGACGCGCTATGCTCACCTTAGTGAATTTAAAGTGCGAAGAGGTCAAAAAGTAAAAAGGGGAGACCTTATTGGATTGGTAGGCTCAACTGGTAAATCTACCGGCCCGCACTTGCACTATGAAGTATTAAGAAACAACAGGGCAGTAAATCCAATTGGATATTATCATTCAGATCTTACCCCTGAACAGTACGAGCAATTACTCGAAATGAGTGAAAAGAGTTTCAAAGCGCTCGATTAAATTCTGTCATATTGACTGCCAATACGTCAAGAGAAAAGGCAGTTTTTCCTATCAAATTGTAAAAATGTCAGTCTTTTTAGACGATATCTGTATTGGTACAGAACTTGTCTAAGGGTTAGCAACTGATTTTTTGAACATAGAAAATAATAGTCATGGGAAAAATAATAGGAATAGATTTAGGTACTACGAACTCGTGTGTTTCAGTAATGGAAGGGAACGAGCCGGTAGTAATTGCAAACTCAGAAGGTAAGCGTACGACACCTTCGATCGTTGCATTTGTTGAAGGAGGAGAGAGAAAGGTTGGTGATCCTGCGAAGCGTCAGGCGATCACTAATCCAACAAAAACCATTTACTCAATTAAGAGATTTATGGGGTCTTCTTTCGATGACGTAGCGAAAGAAGTAGGACGTGTCCCTTACCAAGTAGTAAAAGGTGACAATAACATCCCGCGCGTTGTTATTGATGACAGACAGTATACACCGCAAGAGATCTCAGCAATGGTACTTCAGAAAATGAAGAAAACTGCTGAAGATTACATCGGTCAGGAAGTAACAGAGGCAGTAGTAACTGTACCTGCTTACTTTAACGATGCGCAGCGTCAGGCAACTAAAGAGGCTGGTGAGATCGCAGGTCTAACGATCAAGCGTATTATCAACGAGCCTACAGCAGCAGCATTGGCTTATGGATTAGACAAAAAGGGAATTGACCAGAAAGTTGTAGTATTCGACTTCGGAGGAGGTACTCACGATGTATCTGTACTTGAGTTAGGAGACGGAGTATTTGAAGTACTTTCAACAGATGGTGACACTCACTTAGGAGGTGATGATGTAGATGACGCGATCATAACGTGGTTGGCAGAGGAGTTCCAAAAGGATGAAGGTCTTGACTTAAGAAAAGATCCAATGGCACTTCAGAGATTGAAGGAGGCTGCTGAGAAAGCGAAGATCGAGTTGTCATCAACGACTTCTACAGAGATCAACCTTCCATACATTATGCCAGTTGACGGTGTACCAAAACACTTAGTTAGAACACTTCAAAGATCGCAGTTCGAGCAATTGATCGCAGAGATCGTTGAGAGAACGATCGCTCCTTGTCGTTCAGCATTGAAAAACGCTGGATTGTCAACAAGTGATATCGACGAAGTAATTCTAGTTGGAGGTTCTACGAGAATCCCGGTTATCCAGGATGCAGTAAAGAACTTCTTCGGAAAAGAGCCTTCTAAAGGTGTTAACCCGGATGAGGTAGTTGCGATTGGAGCAGCGATCCAGGGAGGTGTACTAACAGGAGAAGTGAAAGATGTACTTCTACTCGATGTGATTCCTTTATCACTGGGTATCGAAACAATGGGAGGTGTAATGACGAAGCTGATCGATTCGAACACAACAATTCCAACGAAGAAGTCAGAAGTGTTCTCAACAGCAGCAGACAACCAGCCGTCAGTAGATATTCACGTGTTACAAGGTGAGCGTTCAATGGCAGGAGATAACAAGACACTTGGCAGATTCCAGTTGACTGATATTCCACCAGCGCCGAGAGGAGTTCCTCAAATCGAAGTAACATTCGATATCGATGCGAACGGTATCATGAATATCTCTGCGAAAGATAAAGGAACAGGGAAAGAGCAATCAATCAAGATCGAAGCATCTTCTGGACTTTCAGATGAGGAAATCGAAAAGATGAAGGCGGAAGCTGAAGCGAATGCAGAAACTGATAAGAAGAAGAAAGAAGAAGCTGAAACAATCAACAAGGCTGATTCAATGATCTTCCAGACTGAGCGTCAGCTGAAAGAGTATGGAGATAAGATCCCTGCAGAGAAAAAGCAGCCGATCGAGGATGCGCTAGCAGAACTTAAGAAAGAGTTCGAAGCGAAGAACATCGAGAATCTTCAGCCAGCTATCGATAAGTTGAATGAAGTCTTCCAGGCAGCTTCTCAGGATATGTACAACGCTGCAAATGCAGAAGGTGGTGCAGATGCTGGAGCAGGAGCTCAGGATGCAGGAGGTAACCCGGAAGATGAGGTTACTGATGTAGACTTTGAAGAAGTCGACGATAAGAAGTAAGCGCAGCTTACTGATCTGGACCGAACGGGAAGTTCGGGAAGGGTTGGAGAAG
The DNA here is from genome assembly GCA_049416285.1 of Crocinitomicaceae bacterium. Classification (GTDB taxonomy): domain Bacteria; phylum Bacteroidota; class Bacteroidia; order Flavobacteriales_D; family Crocinitomicaceae; genus UBA4466. Next base: position 3,901 of record JBMSGX010000204.1, read on the forward strand.
CTTACTGATCTGGACTGAACGGGAAGTTCAGGAAGGGTTGGCGCAGCTTACTGATCCGGACCGAACGGGAAGTTCGGGATAAATCAAAAAAATATAAAGGGCAGTTCGAAAGAGCTGCCCTTTTTTGATCTGTATATAATTCACCAACGAATTCCATGAGCAAAGGAATGTTCCTTAACATGAAGTGCCATTCTCATTGATTCAGCTGAAGTACAACTTTCTTTTGACGCGTATAGTTTCCAAACAAAAAGCAATATATTATAGTGTTTAGATCAATTGAGATAGTGATATTTAATTAAAATCATCACCATGAAAAAACTACTACTATTTCAGTTTTGCCTT
>JBMSGX010000205.1:0-4230 GCA_049416285.1 Crocinitomicaceae bacterium
ATTTTAACGGTGCCATTAGCTCTTTCAAATTAGTGGAGAGATATCCTGTTGATCCGATGATATCGGCAAGGGCAACATACTGGACGGCTGATGCTTACTATAGAATGAACAAGTTTGATGACGCCATTTCACATTACAAGAAGTTCACATCGCTTCCAAATAACTTGTTGCCTAACCTTCATGATGAGGCCTATTACAACATTGGTTACGCTTACTTAAATAAAAAAGACAGAGCGAAAACGATCGAGTACTTCAGATTGTTCACGCAGGCAGATCCAAAATACAAGAAGAAAAAGGCCGATGCTTTCATGCGTGTTGGTGATGCATACTTTACAGCCTCAGCGCAGGAATACCCTGACAGAAATGAACAAGCGATCCTATACTATCAAAAAGCATTCGATGAGCACGGAGGATTTGATGACCAGGCGTTGTACTATATGGGGTTGACGTTTGGTTACAACGGTGAGCCTTCACAGAAGATAACGAAGCTATTAGATATTCTGAATAATTATACAGATTCGAAATATGTACAGACGGCTACATTCGAAGTAGCAAACACGTACAATTCAATGGGAAATCTGGATCGCGCGCTGAACTATTACAAGAAGATTGTATTTGATTATCCGAATTCTGATAAGGTGATCGATTCAAAGATCAGTATCGCAGATATTTACTTTAAGCAAGGTAACCCGGATAAAGCGGAAAAAGAATACCGTGCAATTTTGGAACAACATGGCTCAGATCAGGCAGTTTGCGCGAAGGTAACACGAGCGCTTCAAGATCTGTTTATCGCTGTTGACAGACCGGATAAAGTGGAAAGCCTTGTTCAGGAGTACGCGTGTGCTGATATTTCGGCTGAGGAAAGAGAGAACATTTATTATCTACCGGCAATGACAGTGTATACAGATAGTACAATGTCTGAAACATCTCGTTATACGAAAGCGATTCCGAAATTTGAGACTTACTTGGAGAAATTCCCGAATGGTAGATATTCAATAGAGGTTAAGAACTACCTGGCGAATTGTTACTACAATACGGGTAACGAGCCTAAAGCTGTGGAGCTTTACAGAGAGACGCTCGAAGGACCAACAACAGGATTTACGGTGTTGGCAGCGTCAAGAGTTTCTCACTATCTGTATAACGAGGGCCGATTTGAAGAGGTGCTTGTATACTATGAACGTATGGAGCAGGTTAGCTCTGATCCGGAGACCATCTTTACGGCTCAGCTCGGTTTGATGCGAAGTCATTATCAGGTGGAGAATTATATGAATGCAGCGCAGTATGCAGACAAGGTTCTTGCTAATAACCAGTTAAGCAACGAATTGACACATGAAGCGTACTTTGCGAAAGGATTCTCGTACTACAAGCTGGGTATGTATAACCAGGCTTATGAGGCACTTAATTGGGTAAGAGAAAACTCTACGAAACTGGTAGGTTCGGAAGCACACTTCGCGATAGCAGAAAGCTTCTACAAGCGTCAGGATTATACACGTGCGGATGAAGAGATCACGAGTCTACTGAAGCGCAAGCCGGCGTACAACTTCTGGATCGCTAAAGGTCTGATATTAAGGTCGCGTGTTCAAATTGCACAGGGAGATTTGTTTGCTGCAGAGGAAAACTTGAGATCAGTTAGAGATCACTATCCTAACACAGATGATGGCGTTATGGATGAAGCGAATGAACTATGGGCTGAGCTTATGCAGTTGAAAGATGCTCAAAAGGACATTGAGGAAGAAGAGGAGACAGAAATAGAAATTAATCAAGGCACAGATGGACAAAATTAGAATCATATTATTGCTGATTTGCTCTCCATTTGCTTTGATGGCGGGAGGGTCTGAAGGCGGCTCTGGAGAAACAGGCATTGAGTGGGTAGCTCAGGGAGCCAGAGAGGTAGAGCCGGCTTATCGTATTGCGCTTTCACCGAAAGTGATCGATACAAACATTGCTGCAGAAACAGTGGATTATCCATTGTTGGTTCTGAAGTACGACACGCGAACGAATGTAGACGATATTAATCCTGCGACGATCAATATTAAAGATCAGCTACCTCAGCTCTACAATTCGTATGCAAAGCTTGGAGTTGGTTCTGAGTTGATGCCGTTGGGCGAGTTCTATTTCAGTGCAACGCGTTCACGTAAGTTCAATTATGGAGCACATGTGAAGCATCTAAGCTCATTTGGAAACCTAAAAGGATTTGCACCAGCACAGTTTGACAGAACAGGAGGTGTGATCTTCGGAGCTATCAATGAAAAACGATATACGCTGAAAGGAGACGTACGCTATAGAAATCAAGGACTGCATTATTATGGTGTGTCTGACACTCTTGGATTAACGAGAGACAGTATTTCTCAGAGATACAGTGATTTCGGGTTCAGCGCAATGTATGGTTGGCACAAGAAGGACAGTGCTAAACTGAACTTCAATGCGGGAATTGATTACAATAACTTCATGTCGCGCAAACGGGAAGATGAACAGTTGAAGGACTGGAGAGCGAGAGAAAATTATTTTGCAGTAAATACCAACGCATGGTACAAGCACGGTAAGGAAGTTTATGCTGCCGACTTTAATGTGAGATATAACGGTTACCGATATGGAACGGAAGGCGACACACTAACAGCAACGGATACTGCTATTGTATTAAATAATACAGTTGTAAACTTGAAGCCAACGATCACAACGCGTTTGAAGGATAATAGGTTCAAAGCCAAGATCGGATTAGACCTTACGATCGATGCCCACAACAAAACGAAAGCATATGTTTTCCCGGTTGCCGAATTGAAGTATAGCATGTTCAACGACATCTTTATTCCTTATGTGGGATTAGATGGAGGGTTGACTCAGAGAACATTCAAGAGCACCACTCAGGAGAATGAATTTATATTACCAAACCTGGCATTGAGAAACCAAGTGAAGTCGATTGAGCTTTATGGTGGTATCAAAGGAACATTAAGTAAGCGTGTTGGGTTTAATACAAGCATCAGCTTCGCACGCGTGAAGGATATGGCCTTCTTCGTGACAGATACGATGTATTCAATTGGGAATAAGTTCGGTCTGATCTATGACACATTGAACGTAACGACAATTGAAGGGTCACTTTCCTACCAGCTAACAGAGAAGATCAAAGTGGATGGTATCGGTAGATTCTACTCGTATGACGTGTTTAATAACTCATATGCTTGGAATATGCCGCGTCTACAGTTTGTCTTGAGAGGATCTTACAACCTGTTTGATAAGTTCTTGTTCAACCTTGACCTGAACCTGGAAGAAGGGCGCAGGGCGCTTGTCTATGGAGATGGTACTGGAGTGACTGAAGAGAATGGTCAGTACATCAAGAAACTTGGCTTTATTGCAGATGCAAACCTGAGTGTTGAATACAGATACAATAAGCGTATTTCAGCATTTGTTCAGTTAAACAATTTTGCCGCACAACGATACAGCCGCTGGTACAACTATCCGGTACAAAGATTCCAGGGGTTAGGCGGAGTTACCTTCCGTTTCTAAGGATTACTTATTCAAAAGCTTTCTACGCTTCAACCTTTTGTAGCGACGTACTTTACGTATACGCTTCAAACGTGACATATAGCTGTCTACGTAGTTGTTGTGTCTAACAAACACCATGATCACACCCATAGTGATCGAAGCATCCGCGATGTTCCAAACGGCAGGGAAGATCTCTCTTCCTCCAAGCCAGGGCATCCAGTCAGGCCAGTACGCATGAAACTCAAACATGTCAACAACATTTCCAAAAAGAAAACCTGTATGTCTAGTTTCATAAGCACCCAGGAATCCGCAGTCACTATAGATACCTGAACCTTCTAAATGATTGAAGCTAACGCACGGTTCATAGGGGAAGATAAAATCATAGAACATGGAGTCGATGAGGTTTCCAGTTGCTCCGGCCAATATTAAACCTACAGCGATCAAAAACTCCAACGACAAGCCTTTCTTGGCTTGTTTAATCCAATAATAGCCAATACCGAAGATGGCGATGATACGGAAAACGCTCAAGGCTAATTTACCCCAGAATGCCCCACCTAAAAGTGTAGTACCGAAAGCCATCCCCTGGTTTTCGATATACTGAATGCGAAACCATTCTCCTATGAGGTCTTGGGTCTCAAATGGGTTATAGTTGGTTTTGATATATACCTTGACTGCCTGATCAAGGATCAGAATAGTCAGGACAATAAGGATTACGATCAGGGTGTTTTTTCTCACCAAAAATTAGCTTTG
>JBMSGX010000206.1:0-4207 GCA_049416285.1 Crocinitomicaceae bacterium
TAGCTTCAACTACTGGTGCCAATGGATTCCTGATCTGTGATGTTGACTCCGCGAATCACTTTACATACGGCCAACCTTCCGGTACGACCTATCAATACTTAAGCTCATATTTCATCACAGATGCGATAGACTGCTCGGGTAGATCTTCTGTGATTCTCTCTTTTGAGCAGTTTTACCGTTATAACAATGGTGTGGCGATGTACGTTTTTGTAAGTAACGACAGTACAAACTGGACTGGGTATGACGTGTCTGGAGGGATTGCTAATAATGCAGCATCGGCGAATCCAGATGTTGTCAATTTAAACATTACGAATACTGCAGCAAATCAAGCAACTGTTTATTTGAAAATAGGATGGAGCGCTCGTGTTTATCAGTGGCAGATAGATGATATATCATTGCGTGAAGCTGATCCATTTGATGTTGCGCACGAAGAAAGCTGGTGGGGGACTGGAAATTTCCAAAATCAGTACTATAAAATTCCTTTATTACAAGCTTCCCCGGTAACATTTTACACTTCAATTTCGAACAATACTGGTGCACAAATCGACAATGTGCAGTCAGATGTAACGGTTACTAATTCAGGGGGCGTTGATTATACCGGGTCTTCTATGATGGTGAATCTAGCCGCGGTTGAAACGGATACATTAAGTGTTGCTGGTTGGACACCTTCTGCTGTTGGTATGCATGATGTTGATTTCGAAGCTATTGTTTCCGGTCAAACAGATGGGGACCCTTCAAATAATTCTTGGTCCGACAGATTAGAGATAACTCAGTCTTTATATGGATTAGACAGTTTACAGAATGGCGGTCAATCCGTAGCATCTATTTCAAATTTCTCAGGAAATACGGGACAGCCATTTAAAATTGGTAATGTCTATGAGATCATTAATGACGGGGCTATTCAGTGCGTAGAGATTGGTATTGCCAATGAACCAGAGAACGACGGGGCATCCGTGTTCGGTGAAGTTTATGTTTGGAGCACGGCTTCAAGTCAATGGGAATTTAGAGGCGCTACAGACGTTGTAGATTTAACGACAGCTGATCTGGGAACAATTATTAATGTTCCTTTACTCGCGGAGGCCTCTGTAGTTGCCGGAGAGGAGGCGCTTGTAGTGGCAGGACATTATGGAGGTCCAACGGATGGTTCAGGTGACGCGCACTTCATGTATGGACAATCTGTAGAGAATTATATGGTTTATGGATTTGATGGATTGGGAGATGCGTATTGGTTATCAAATCCAAGAGCAATTGTGATTCGTGCGAATTTTGAATGCGGGTTGAATGTTGGTGAAAACCAAATGGTAGACGTTGATGTATTCCCGAACCCCACAACTGAGGAGATAAATGTGGAGTTCAATACGGATAGTTTCTCAAGTTATCGCGTAATTGATCTAAATGGAAAAGCCCTAGTTGAAGGTGATGTGAACTCTGCAAACTTCTCAATAGACGTTAGAGCATTTGCAACTGGTGTATATACCCTTGAATTACTTGGTGATAAACACACAGTAAGGAAACGAGTATTAGTGAAATAATGATAAAAGAAAAGGGGCGATGAACGCCCCTTTTTTTATTTCAACATATTTTTGATCAAATCAGTTGTGGTGAGAATTCCGGTGACTGCGTCATTGTCAGAAACAACTAGTGAGTGGAACTGTCCTTGAGCAAGGATCTCTGCCGCCTCTCTTATACTTGTGCTGCTGGTCACAGTCGTAGGGTTCGGGGTCATAATATCTGAAACAGATAATTCGTGATACACAGCCTCATTGTCATCTAGACTTGCGTCATGGATGGCTCTCATGAAATTGATAAGACTAACAATCCCGACCAGCTTATTGTTTTCTGTCACGGGAACGTGAGAGTGAAAAGTAGGTTGCTCATAAATGTGCTTCAGGTCGATCAATTTTTGAGTAGGTTCTACACAAACCACACCTGTGGTCATAATGTCTGATATCGTTGAATCTAAATTCATTTCTATTGATTATGTTGTACAAATAACGAAATTATATAGCTTATTAGAAATGATAACTATCATTTTTTTATGAAAGTACTAGTTATAATTTTGACTAAAACCAATAACCATGAAAACAAGAACTTTTATTGAATTATTAACATTGTCGTCAAACCTCTACATGATTGCGAAGGATGAGAAGACAATGGAAAAGATCCATGAGCTTTCTCAAAAGGGAAAGGATGCAGTGAATAGCTTTGTGAATGAGAAGATTACAGACTCAGATGGAAATGAGTTAGAGTTTGTAGATAAGATGCTCTTTAAAATGCACGAAGCGAAGGAGGAATTAGAGAATAAGATCGAGCATGTAGTACATGGTATGTACGAAAAATTACATATCGCTCATGCAGAACAGATCAATGAACTCGAACAAAAAATTGAAGCTCTATCAAAACAACTATCTTTGGCTAATTCTAAGATTGAAGAGTTAAGTTCAAAATAAGTCTGAATGGGGTTGTTCTCCGGTATTCGCAGCTGGTATCGTTCATTCAAGCGATACAATCAGATCATACGCGTATTTGTACGTTATGGTTTAGAGGATCTTGTTGGCCATATTATCGAGTCTGGTCGATATAAATGGTTGCGAAGATTAATCCCAAAAACTACACGTAAAAGAGCACAGTTACACAATAAATGGGAGAAATTAAGGCTGGTCTGCGAAGAGCTTGGACCGTCTTTTGTGAAGTTTGGACAGATCCTAAGTAATCGCCCGGATTTATTACCCATTGAACTTGTCAAAGAATTTGAGAAGCTCCAAGATAGAGTACCTCCTGTTCCGGCTAATGAAGCTAGAAATGTTGTAGAGTCGGAACTTCAGAAATCTGTGGAGGTGTTGTTCGCTTCTTTTGAACCGGAACCGTTTGCATCTGCTTCTATTGCACAAGTTCACAAAGCTGTTTTGAAGACAGGTGAGAAGGTAGCGGTAAAGGTTCAACGTCCTGGTATACAAGAGATCATTGTAGAGGATATTCGAGTAATGTATACCCTTGCTGGAATATTTGAACGGAGAATTCCCTCTATTAAGGCGTTTGATCCAACGGGACTCGTGCGTCATTTCGAAGAGAGTATTCTTTATGAATTAGATTTTATCCACGAATCGATCAACTTACAACGATTCTACAACAACCTTCAAGAGGATAAAAAGAACGGAGAGGTAAGGTGTCCTCGCGTTTATCAAGACTTCACAACGAAGAAGGTGTTATCTATGGAGTTTGTGAATGGTATTAAAGTATCTGATTATAAGAAATTAGAGGCCGCCGGACATGATCGTAAGAAGATCGCGGAAAAACTTGCTGAATCTTATATCAAACAGATCTTTGAATATGGATTCTTCCATGCAGATCTGCATCCGGGAAATATTCTTGTCCTTCCAAGTGGCGAACTATGTTTACTTGATTTTGGACTGATGGGAAGCATAATGCCACGAGATATTGAAATGTTCGGAAGACTCTTTGTCGCGGTCAAGGATAGAGATGTAAAGCTTATCATTCGATCACTTCAGCAAATGTCGGGTGAGTTTGCGGTGAAAGATATGCGTCACCTGGAATACACGATCAATGAGTTTGTGCAAAGCTATAACGCGGTGAGCATTCATTCGAATGAAATGAGCCACGTTCTCCTCGAATTGAGAGATATTATTGTCGATCATGGACTTTCATTCCCAAGTCATTTCTTCCTCTTAGCAAGATCAATGGTTACGCTCGAAGGAGTGGTACATACTATGGATCCGGATCTTGATCTTATGGAGCTTGCACGTCCATATATGCGTAGAATAGTAGCGCGTAAATTAAACCCGCTTGATTGGGGAAAGAAACTGTTCAATACTGTTTACGAGTTTGGAACACACATGGAGGATTTCCCAAGAGATCTTAAAAATGCCATTAGGAGGATCAATTCCGGAAAGATCAATGTGAACTTGAACCACTCAGGTATAGATCCAATGGTTCATACGATGAACAGGGTTACAAAGCAAGTTGTAAGTGCTGTATTGATAGCTGGATTATTAATAGGAGCCGTACAGCTTATTATCAATGATATTGGGCCATCTTGGTGGAATCTTTCAGCAATGGGTCTCATTGGAATTGGAATCGCTCTTGTGTTAGCGTACGGCATGGTTCGCGACATTTGGAAGGGTGACCATGATGACTGGAAGGGTTGGAAAGAAAAATAGGAACTACTATTTATTGCGTTCATGAATAT
>JBMSGX010000207.1:0-4192 GCA_049416285.1 Crocinitomicaceae bacterium
AAGCGTTTTCCAAATTTAACCGGGAACAAGGCTTCTTGATATATTCTGCTTTCTTGAGTTGTCGATTTAAGCTCACCGTAGGTTCCAGTAGTTACATTTCCATAGCCTAGTGTGAATTTGATATTGGTTTCTTTGGGCTGATAGGTGAACCCTCCACGTATGAGTAACTGCTCCAGATCTCCACCAAGGTTCCAATTTCTGTATTGAATGTCTCCTTGCACACCCCATGGTCCTTCTAGAAAGGAAGTGTTGAAAAAATAAATATACCAAGCTCCTAGCCGGTCAGAATCTATTTGAGCATGTGCATTTAACGGAAGTAGAGTTGAACAGATCAACCCAACAAAAATCATCTTTCTCATTGCACCACGAAGATAAGGATTTGTAATTTCTCTTTAGATCAAGTGGGTTATAACACAAGAAAAAGCCGATCTTAATTATACTTTTGATATCCAAGGCAGTATATCATGCATTTCGATGAGGTCATTGATATGGAACTCATGTGTTCCTTCGTTGTATTTTTTATGCGGATCGAATAGTACTCCTTTGATTCCTGCACCTTCAGCTCCAATTACATCAACCTGATAATCATCACCGATCATGATAGACTCATGAGCCTTTGCTCCTGCCTGCGAAAGTGAATAATGAAATACATCCGGGGCGGGCTTATTCTTTCCTACATCTTCTGAACAAACGATCACATCAAAGAAATCGCGGATTCCACTGTTCTCCAATTTAATGAACTGTACTTCTTTGAATCCGTTCGTGATAATATGCAGTTCATACTCTTTTTTAAGATCTGTGAGTACCTCTTTCGTATTTGGGAATAGCTGCGTCTGATACGGTGATATTTCAACATACCCATCTCCAAGTCGCTTTGCCAGGTCAGGACTATCAATTTTATAGGATGACAGTGTATCTTGAAAGCGTTTTATGCGAAGTATATCTTTAGTGATCTTGCCTCGACCGTAATCGTACCATAATTTGGCATTGATCTCTTTGTAAGTTTTATGAAAGCCCTGGAAGGATCTTAATTGTTTATCAAGTCCCAAATCATGGAAGAGTATATTCAATGCCTTCTCAGAATTCTTCTCAAAATCCCATAACGTTCTGTCCAGATCAAAAAAGAGGTGTTTCATTAATACATTGAATAATACATGAGTGTTAACCAGATACTGTGTCCAGCAAGTCCTAATAACAATAAAGGAAGCGTTTCTTTTCTTTTACCGTAGAATTTAGCGGCAATAATAGCACCTATAGGTACAGATAATATTAATGGGCTAATGAGTGTGATTCCGTATACTCCCATGAACCTTTTTATGTAAACGATTGCTTTATTCAGTCGCGTGAATTTTCTTTTTTGCTTGTATTCGATACCTGCTTTTTCAGCCTCGGTTTTTCTCTTCAACATTCTCTCAAAACTGCGCCTTCTAAAATAATCTGCCGCTAAAAAAAAGAACATTCCACCTGCTACAGCTCCCGCACCGGAGGCGATCATTGTTTGCCAATAAGGTATCTCAGCAACTGCCCCCGGAATAGCGGAAAACAGAAATTTAAAAGCACCTAAAACAAAAATAGAGGAAAGGATACCCCAGTTCATTCACTAGCATTTTTCACCATAAGCAAGATCACCGGCATCTCCAAGCCCCGGAACAATATATGACTGAGCCGTGAGCTCACTGTCAATGGCTCCAACATAGTACTCGGTAGTATCCGGTAAATGCTTTTGTAAATACTCGATAGCATCTATAGATGCTATTGCAGCAACAACAAATAGCTTTTTTGGCTTTCCTTGCTCTAGCATTGCTTTGTAAACGAGGTGCATAGAGGTACCTGTCGCTAACATCGGGTCGCTAATCACTAGCACGCGGTTATCGATCTTTGGTGACGCCATATACTCGACGTAAACGTCAAAGTCCTCAGGAGTGGTATGTTTACGGTATGCGGAAATGAAAGCGCTCTCTGCTCTGTCAAAGTAGTTCAAAAGCCCCTGATGCATTCCCAAACCTGCACGTAGAATTGTAGCTAAGACGGGAAGGTCTTTAAGTGTTTGCTCTTCTGCAACTCCCAAAGGAGTGTTTACTTGCTTCATTTCGAACTCAAGCTTTTTTGAAAGCTCATAGCCTAAAATTTCCGCAATTCTCTCCAGATTTCTTCTGAAACGCAGTGGGTCTTTTTGAATCTCAACATCTCTTATTTCAGCAATAAAATTGGAGAATACTGAGTTGGTTTTTGACAGATTGTGAACCATAAATTGATCTTTGGCTTTAAAGTTATTCAAAATTGTGATTTATGGGGCAATTCAGAGCCGTGATGAATTAAAAATAAAGTATTTTTGCTCCTATGGCCGAGAGATCAAAGCTCAACTATACGGTTTTCAAACGATTGCTTTCTTATGCGAAGGATTACAAAGGGCTTTTCGCCTTTTCAGTAATCTGTACTTTGGTACTTGCTTTTCTGGGGCCAGTTCGCCCGAAAGTAATGGGCTTGATGGTCAAAGACTTCCTGGGAGAATCGGAAGGAGCTAACCTCATTTTCTGGACGGTTATTGTTGTAGGAATCCTGATCTTTGAGGGGCTATTTCAATTTCTTTCGAGTTACTTCGCTAATCTATTTGCACAGTCCATCATTCGTGACCTTCGCAAAAAATTGATGCGACATATTCTGACGTTCAGAATGAAGTATTTCGATCGCACACCGATTGGTGCGTTGGTTACTCGAGTGGTTTCTGACTTGGAAGCAATAACGGAAGTGTTCAGTTCAGGACTAATGAACATGGCGGGAGATTCAATTTCATTAATAGTGGTGATCATATTAATGTTTGTTGAGGATTGGACACTTGCATTATTGACACTTTTACCTATACCGATCCTGATCTTCGCAACGCGGATTTTTGCCCGTGTGATTCGAAATGCGCTCAAGTTGGAAAGAGATGCTGTAAACGGACTCAATGTCTTTGTTCAGGAGAGATTAACAGGAATGAGTTTGGTTCAGCTATTCAATAGACAAGATAGGGAGTACAAGGCTTTTCAGGACATCAATAAGAAACATAGGCAAGCACACATTAATGCTGTTTGGGCCTATTCAATTTTCTTTCCGGTGGTAGAATTGCTGAGCTCTTTGAGCATCGCCTTCTTACTCGTTTGGGGAGCGATGAATGTCTCGGGGAACTCTGAGAAGGAAATAGATGAAATGTATGCGACCATAATGTCGTTTACCTTGTGGGTGCACATGCTTTTCAGGCCTATACGCCAAATGGCGGACCGTTTCAATATCCTTCAGAAAGGAACTGTGCGGGCGGAAAGAGTATTCGATGTGTTGGACAGAGAGGATCAGATCCAGGATAACGGACGAGTGATCGAATGTAATTTTGATCAGAAGATCAGTTTTAAAGATGTTTCCTTTGCGTACATCGATGAAGACTGGGTGCTTAAGAATATTGATCTGGAGATTGAACCGGGAAGTACAATTGCCTTTGTTGGAGCAACAGGAGCAGGAAAGACTTCTATTGTTAACCTTCTTGGGAGATTCTATGACTATCAAAAAGGAAATATCTACATCGGAGAAACGGAAATTCGCGAAATCCAACTGGATTATTTGAGAAAGAATATCGCGATCGTTTTACAGGATGTTTTCCTATTCTCAGACACTGTGATGAACAATATTCGTTTGGGGGATGAAATGATCTCTCGCGAAGATGTTATTCGAGCAGCAAAAGAAGTAGGTGCCCATGATTTTATTATGCAACTTCCAGGTGATTATGATTATCAGGTGGGAGAACGTGGTGGTGTTTTATCTTCCGGACAAAGACAGCTCCTTGCCTTCATCCGAGCTTATGTTTACAATCCGCATATCTTAATATTGGATGAGGCAACATCAAGCGTAGATAATGAATCTGAGGAAATGATACAGCGCGCCACGGAGAAATTGACGCAAGGTCGAACGTCTATTGTGATCGCTCACCGTTTATCTACCATTCAAAACGCTGACAAGATCATCGTACTTGAAAAGGGTGAAGTGGTGGAACAAGGAAGTCATGAAGAACTGCTCAAGATAGACGGCTACTACAGGAAATTATATGAAATGCAATTCACCGAAGTGATATGATCGGATTAAAAATAGGAGGAGTACCGGAGCATTTTAACCTGCCTTGGCGAATGGCCATCGAGGAAGGGAAATTTAGAGAGCATGGAAT
>JBMSGX010000208.1:0-4192 GCA_049416285.1 Crocinitomicaceae bacterium
GAAACTCATCGAGAATGATAAGACTTGATTACTTTTGTATATGCGAATTGAAAAGATCAACAGAAAAGATACAGGTCTATTTAAGGATTTCCAAAATCAGTTAGTCTATGAGCAGGAAGTGCTGGGAGACTTGATACGTGCTCCGTTCGACCAAGCGGCACTGGTTGAACAATTGAACCTTAAGAAGGCTCAATTCCCTCAAGAGCATAGAGATGTCTTAAAGACCGTTTTACTAGAGCAATACGGAAATTCAGCTTCTGAACTTACTTCTGAGAACATTGCGGCACTTGGGAGTTCAAACACATTTACGATAACCACAGGACATCAATTAAGTTTGATGACAGGCCCGTTATATTTTGTGATCAAAATTCTTCAAGTGATCAAGGTGTGTAATGAATTGAATTGTATGCATCCCGATCACAAATTCGTTCCTGTTTACTGGATGGCAAGTGAAGATCATGACTTTGAAGAGATTAACGCGCTAAAACTATTCAATCGTGATGTCAAATGGGAAACGGATCAGACTGGGGGTGTTGGGCGTTTCAATTTGAAAGGATTTGATGCGTATAAAGCACAGATCAAGGAGCTATTTTCCAATCATCCTGAAAGTGAAATACATGCACTTTTAGAAAAATATGACGGCCCTGATCTTGCAGCTGCAACGCGTAATCTGGTGAACGAAATGTTCGCTGATAAAGGACTTGTTATCCTTGATGCAGATGATCGAAGGTTAAAGAAATTGTTCGTTCCAATTATGAAAAAGGAATTGGAAGGATCATTCGCTTCTGAAATGGTCGAGTCAGCAAACAAGAAACTAGATAATTTAGGATTCCCTTCACAAGTTCATGCGCGTGAGATCAATTTGTTCTATCTCGATGATAATAGAAGAAGAAGGCTTATCAGGAACGATGGCGGATTTGAAATAGATGGAGAAGATACCCTTTCGGCTGATGCGGTGAGATCAATACTTGAAAATGAAACTGAGAAGCTTTCTCCGAACGTTGTTTTGCGTCCTGTCTATCAGGAATGTATTTTACCTAACTTGATGTATATCGGGGGACTTGGTGAGATTGCTTATTGGACACAGCTTAAAGGTGTGTTTGACAAGGCTGAGATCTTGTATCCATTGATCAAAGTGAGGAACTCTTTGCTGTGGATGGATACTGGCACACAAAAGAAAATGGGGAAAGTAGATTTGGAGCTTTCAGATGTGTTCTGCTCAGTGGATGAGTTAAAAAGAAATTTCCTGGAACAAAATGAATCTGTAGACATCGACTTTAGTCAATTAGATGAGAAGGCGACAGAACTGTTTGATGAAATGGTCAAAGCCGTTACGAGTGCTGACCCTAATTTGGACAAGTTTGCAAAGGCAGAAGCAACTCGCATTCAAAAAACGTTGGATAACATAAAGTCGAAGGTGATGAAGGCTGAAAAATCGAAGCATGAAAGTGCTATGAAGATCATTGAAGATGTGAAGGAGCGACTTTTTCCTGGTGGAGGTTTACAGGAAAGGAAGGCCAATCTGTTTAGCTTTTCGGCTGATGGAAACTACAGTGAGAATTTAAATAAGATCTATGATGCGATCGATCCATTCAACGGTGATCTGATCGTTTTGATCGATAATTAAAATAAACCTGCGCTTAAATCGTTTCTTACCTGATTAAATGATTCGTTTTCTCTTTATACTACTTATGCTTCCTACACTGACCTTTGCTCAAAGTGTTAAGGTAACCGGTATTTGTAAGGATAGGAGAGGGGTTGCGGTTGAATTCGTTGAGATAGCTGTTCCTTCGCAAGGAAAGAAAACGTTCTCAGATAACTCCGGATTATTTGCGTTAGAAGTTGGTCAGGCAGATACCATCGAATTGATTCTGCGTTTACAGGTCCAAAACATTCGAGAGAACCGTGTGATCATCCCTAAAGGAAAAACTCAAATTGATCTTGGTGTGATCACATTTGATTTTCAACAGGTAAATCAGGTTGAAGTAGAGGGGATAAAAGAGGATCCCTTTGGGATTTCGAAATTACCTCCGTTAGATCCATCAATGCTTCCGCAAACGACGTTTGAAAGAACGCTGATCTATTCCACTGCTGCACGATCCAATAACGAGTTGACCGCAAATTACAATGTTCAGGGTGGTTCTTATGATGAGAACCTGATCTATGTGAATGGATTCAATATTTACAGACCTTTCTTAACCAGATCTGGACAACAGGAAGGAATGAGTTTTATCAATACTGCTCTGGTCGAGTCGATACAATTCTCCGCCGGGGGATTTAATGCTGAGTACGGCGACAAATTAAGTTCGGTACTGGACATCACTTACAAAACGCCTGATTCGCTGAACGGATCTCTTGTGGCTTCAATGCTCGGGGTGGAAACACATGTAGCTCACAAGGTTAATGCACGATTTAATTATTTGGTTGGAGCACGTTATCGTTCCAATGGTTACTTCCTAAATAGTTTACCGACAAAAGGTGCTTACAACCCTGTGTTTTATGATGCACAGTTCTTAACCAATTATGCAATTAATGAGCGTTGGAACTGGTCGTTGATCGGACACTATTCGAGTAATGATTTCAGATTCATTCCTCAGACACAGCAGACTGATTTTGGTACAGCGAATGAAGCTTATTCTTTCACAATCTATTTCGAAGGGCAGGAGCAAACACGCTTCCGAACAATGACTGGAGGTACATCACTTAATTGGTTGTCAAGGGATGAAAAAACGAAGTTAGGATGGTATGCGACAGTGTTCAATACGGATGAGCGTGAGTATTTCGATATCCTTGGTCAGTATTTCATTAATGAGTTGGAAACAGATCCATCTAAGGAGGAATTTGGAGATTCAATTGCAGTACTGGGAATAGGTTCATTCTTAAACCACGCACGAAATAGATTGAATGCAACAATTGTCAACGTTTATCACACGGGAGATAGAGAGTTGGGAAGAACGTTATCTGAAGACAGAAGCCGATCGAGTTTACATAACCTGAAATGGGGAGTTAATTTCCAACGCGATGCTTTCACTGATGTTTTGAGTGAATGGAAAGTGATTGATTCAGCAGGGTATTCTGTACCTCAGCAGCCTGCTGATCAAATCCAATTGTATGAAGTGATCAAAGGTGATCTTGACCTTTCCGCGCAAAGATTTACCGGATTCTTACAGCTAAATTCAACCTGGAATAGGATCGAGAGAAACAGGTTTGTCACCGTACAGAAGGCATACAGAGATGAAAATGGCAAACGTGCAATGAAAACTTATTCTGACACTGTCCGGGAATCACCATCGAAATGGTTGATGAGTCTTGGTGTTAGAGGGGGTTATACTACAGCCAATAATGAGCCATTCGTAACACCACGATTAACAGTCAAGTATTATCCACGAGCATATATGGTTCAGAATGGCAAGGTAAGACGCCGTGAATTGAATTACAGATTCTCTACAGGATTGTATTATCAACCACCTTTTTACCGCCAGTTTAGAACTTTACAAGGGGAGTTGAACTTGGATGTGAGAGCCCAGAAGTCCTATCATGCCGTTTTAGGTTCGGATTACTATTTCACGATGTGGGACAGAGAGGCACCATTTAAACTTACGGCGGAAGCGTTCTATAAATACATGTGGGACGTCAATCCATATGAAGTGGAGAATGTACGTACGCGTTACTTTGCGAACAACGATGCTAAAGCATATGCTTACGGTTTAGATGTTATCTTGAATGGAGAGTTTATTGAAGGAATTCAGTCATTCTTCAAAGTAGGACTCCTTACTACGAAAGAGGATATCTTGAACGATTTCTACTACGATTATTACAACGCCGCAGGTGAGAAGATAATCTTTGGCTACAGTGATGATCAGGTAGTTGTGGACAGCGCACGAATAGCACCAGGTTACATACCGCGTCCTACCGATCAACTATTAACAGTGAGTGCTTTGGTTCAGGATCGAATGCCTACTTTCGAAAGCTTCTCGGTTCAAATGGGATTGTACTATGGTTCGAGATTACCCTATGGTCCGCCTGATTTTGATCGCTATAAGGATACCTTGCGTATCAAGTCGTACTTTCGTGTGGATATTGGATTCTCCTATGATTTCTTCTATAAAGAACAGAAAAAACAGAATTTCTGGAACAAGAACTTTACAGATGCAGTTATATCCTTTGAAGTATTTAATCTACTCGGAATCAA
>JBMSGX010000209.1:0-4183 GCA_049416285.1 Crocinitomicaceae bacterium
CCACCCAGAGCCATTGGATTACGGGAACATCCCAGGATGTACTTACTGTTCTCCTGAGATTGCATCTGTTGGTATGACTGAAAAGGCAGCTAAAGATGCAGGTTACGAGATCAAAGTAGGTAAGTTCCCATTCTCTGCTTCAGGTAAAGCAAGTGCTGCCGGAGCGAAGGACGGATTTGTTAAACTAATCTTCGATGCTAAATACGGAGAGCTACTTGGTGGACACATGATCGGTGCCAACGTTACTGAGATGATCGCTGAGATCGTTGCAGTTAGAAAACTTGAAGTAACTGGTGAAGAGCTTATTAAAACAGTTCACCCTCACCCAACAATGTCCGAAGCTGTAATGGAAGCAGCTGCTGCGGCATACGACGAGGTGATTCACCTGTAATCATATGACAATCAACTAAAAAGGCCATCATAACTGATGGCCTTTTTTTATATCACTTCGATTCTTTCTTTCTTCGAAAACTTGGATCCTTCGATCTCAAAATCGAGTCTTCCCAATTGTACACCTGCCCATCCGACCTGATTTACCAGCGTCGTGCCTCCTGAAGCATTTTCAACTACCGTAGGTTCCTCAAGAAAAGTGTGCGTATGACCGCCTATGATCAAATGAATATCTTTTGTGGCTGCCGCCAATTTTAGATCCGACACTTTATCCGACCCGTAACTGTAACCTAGATGTGATAAACAGATGATGAGATCACATCCCTTTTTCTTAAGTGATGCCGCTCTGTCATTTGCGATTTCAATAGGGTCGTAATAAACCGTTTCTCCGAATTTATTTGCTGGAACCAAACCTTCCAATTCAACGCCAACACCAAAGACTCCAACTTTTACTCCTCCTTTTTCAATTACAATCTCCTCTTGGGTTAATCCATCTATAGGGGTGTTTTTGAAATCGTAGTTAGCGCATAGGAATGGAAAATCAGCATACTCTTTCGCTTTAACAAACCCATCCATTCCACCGTCAAAATCATGATTACCCATCGTAGCGGCATCATAACCTAACTCAGTCATTAACTTCATTTCAAGAACTCCTCCGTATTTATTGAAGTAAGGTGTTCCTTGAAAAATATCACCAGCATCTAAAAGCAATACATTGTCCTCTTCGGATCGAATCTGTTGGATCAACTCAAATCTTCTTGACACACCTCCGAGACCTGGATATTTAGAGTGATTCTCAGGAAAAGGGTCAATATTTGAATGCGTATCATTCGTATGAAGTATGGTGATCTTCTTTGATGTTTTTGGTAATGCAGTTTGTGAAAAAACAGATGGTGCAACAAGCGCTCCCGAGCTCACCAAAAAGGTATTTCTTACAAAGCTTCGTCTATTCATCATTCAAGAATTATGCGTTGCTCATTATTCCAATGTAAAGTATCCTGCTCTATTACTGCATCGATCATCACATCGCGCATTAACTTTCCTAAGTAAACCTCTTTCGTTCTTTTTGAAAAAAAAGTCATGTTGTCTCCACCATTCATAAGATAATCAGAGGTTACCACCCAGAAAGAAGATGCATTTTCTTGCATAGATGCTATATTGATTTCTCTATTTTTAAGAAGAGCATTCGCAATAGGTTCTCCATCTTTATTCAGGAGATATTCCTCAATCTCTGTAAGCACCTCAATAGGCAACTCAACTGCTACCACCTCATTATCAAAAGGCATTACTTTAAAAATATCACCAATAGTTACGGGTCCTTTGTTAATTGAATTTCGCAGACCTCCAACATTCAGCAAACACATAAAAGGTCTTCCTTCCAATTTCGCCAACATACTATGTCCCACAACATCAGCCGCCCAATTGTTCAAACTTCCATTTGGCCTGTTTCTTTCGAAGTCCTTCGGAGCATAACCAATAACAACGTTCATTTCTTCTTCCAAAGAATCTCTGTATGGATGTATTATGCTGTCAATTTTAGCACTGTATGAAATATTATCAACCGGAATATATTCCGCTCCTACCTGAATCTCAGAAACAGAAGAGCAGGCCATAAAGCCTGCTCCTAATAGTATGTAGATAAAATGCCTTAGCATTTACTGCATTATAATTTTCGCTAATGTTTCGCCTTTTGGCGTCATAACGCGGATCATATAAGTCCCGCGCTGAAGCTCATCAGTTGTTAAAGTAAGTTTCGGTGTATTGATACCGTTTTCACTCAAAACAATTCTTCCTTGCATATCCAACACCTCATACCCTGTTATGTTCTGAGAGTTTACCTGTATATAAACTTCATCATTAGAAGGTACCGGGAATACAATAGTATTCATTTGTAGGATCTCATCAATTGACAAAGAACAATCTGTCGGGTTCGCAATATGTGAGTTAGAATCAAAATCCAAATAACAAACAAACTCCACTGAATCAATGAATGGGTTTCTGTTTCCTTGAAGATCGAAAATGTACTCATGTCTTGCGATCTCATAATTATCCGGAAGGTCAGCAAAATGCCAGCTCTTCAATAGATCCTGATCCTGCTTATCAGAGTTTACATTTCCGTTCAATGGGAAGTTGTAAGCAGTTGCCATATAGAAAATAGCTCTTGCTGCGTTTCCTTTTTGCGCATCACGAGGTTCGAAAACCATTTGACCACCTGGTGTAGATTCACCTACGGTACCCTCTAAGTAATTAAAGAATATTGTTCCAGTAATTTCACCCAAAGGCAGGTTACTTCTTGGAATATTTGCCTCCTGCAAATTCGCCGGATAAAGATTATGCTGATCTGTATACTCAGGCTCTTCCGGGTTATCAGCAGGCCAAGTTGGCATCCATGAGTGAGCGAATGTGTGCTCACGGCTATATCCTGTAGCTGTCCAATCGAATGGATCATCAAAGATCATGTTCTCACCAGAGTACGCACATGTAACAACTGACTGACCATTTGTTGTATCTCTCACTTCAAACTCCTGCATGAGTGTTTGCTTGTACATGAAGTATGTGATAAACGTATGTGGATTGATCAACGCATACAAGTCGTTTGACAGTGTAGTACTATTTCTGTCGATACCGTTGTAGTATGTTCCGATATTTTCACCCAATGAAGTAACATTTCCTGTTACCGGTGAAGTAGTTAGGTAGTTTTCAAACCCACCCTGTCCATTAAATGCATAAACTGCGAAGTAGTAATCCTGGTTTGCAATAACACCACGCGGAGTGAAGGCTGTACCAGCCCCAACATAAGCAACAGTTGCATCACCAACTACATCACCTCTTAAGTAAGTATTTCCATCAGCTGGAACTCCAGTTATAGCACTTCCTTTTTTCCAAAGAACAAGGTAATTATCAGCTCCTGAACCTGCTGCGTACTGTCCACCCACTGTATAAGCCTCAACTATAGGGAATGTTAATCCAGTTGGGTTCGCCGACGGCTCTGTAGCAAGGTTATCTGTTCCAACACCTTCGAAGTTGATCACGTAAGGATTCTCATCCGCGTCATTCGATCCGATCTCGATAGAAGCAAACTTAGAACCTGTTCCTGCAGGAGCAAAGTTGATCGTGTAAGATCCTGAAGATCCACCAGCGATTGTTCCTGCGACGATATCAGAAGAGAAATCTCCAGCATCAGCTCCAGTGAATGTATGACCAGAGATCGTAAGGTTGTTTGTTCCGTAATTCTCGATAGTAACATTGATAACAGAAGAGTTACCAATGAAATAGTCTGAACCGTCAAGAACAGTAACTCCTTCCAACATTACATTGATTTCCTCAGTTGGAGCAACATAAGTCACAATATCGTTTTGATCTCTTGGTACGATCTGATAGTTCGCGTTGAACTGACCAGTAAGACCAGTAATTGTAATCGGCCCCGTTGGGATAGCCGTACCTACAAGGTCGATTCCGTTGTTGATACGCACATCAAGTGTGTTAGCACCATCTGTGATCGTATAAGTTGAGTTACCTGCGAAGTTTCCTGTCTCAACGAATGTTACGTTTTGAATTTCGATCAATTCTGATTCCCACGTTTCATCCACAGACGTAATTGGCACTTGTGCCGGCATTGGAACTACAGTTGCTGGTCCGTGATTCACAACATTCGTGATCGGTGCAACTTCTAAAAGCCCTGAGAATTCAGAGATCTGTCCTGTAACAGTGATCGAGTCGTATCTGTTCACACCAGAAACTGAACCTCCGTATGCAGCAATACCTCCTGAAAGGTCTTGCATGTATCTAATAT
>JBMSGX010000210.1:0-4175 GCA_049416285.1 Crocinitomicaceae bacterium
ACATCTGGACTTGAGAAGTTCCTTGCCGATTACGCAAAAGGAAACAGCTAATAAGATTATTGAATACACTAAGAATTAACGCATGAGCGATTTAAAGATGGATATCTCGATAAATGAAGTGATCAAGAACGTGCCAAATGATTGGGTGCTTCTTACAACACACAGACTCGATATTTACGAAGAACGATTGGCTAAAACGCAGTTTCTTGAGCAATTCGAGGAATTGGTTAATAATGGGAAAGTTACTTCGGAGAGTTTAGGTGAGCTACCTACAGCCTTTGATTACATTCGATTAGGCCATCCACTATCATGTGTTATGGAATGGACAATTGCGGGTTTGAATGGACTTCATGCGGATAGTGTTATATCTTTCTCATCGCGTACGATTCCTATAATGGCCGTCTTGAGAAAAAATCTTTTCTTGAATAAGTCAACAAGGATCGTACACAACAATAGCTTGCCATCTTGTTTTGATGAAGCAGCGATTAAAGAGGTTTACGGGTATGATTTCGATGTGATCAACGCGAATGATATCAAAAGTCTTCCTGCTTTTGACGGTTCAACTGTAGTTGTTGATTCTGAAGACGATCTTTTCCACTTCGAATTAGATCCTTCTGTAGACTTTTATGTGCGTCATAATGCTCAATTGGGTAGTGTGCTATTAGTAAATGGTGAAAATAACACAACTTACATCTCAGAAATTCAACATGTTAGACGTAGAGAGACAATTGCCATGACTCCTGCGAACTGCTTAGTTGCCTTGAATCGACTTGAGGGGAATAACAACACTGAACAATCTTTTGATCGTCCAACAGATAAATTAAATGTTCTTAATTCGATCCGCACGATCACCAACTCTCCAACTGATGGGATAATTGGATCAAGTGGTTTGTCAATGCAGTATGCTATTGTGATGGGATTGATCCATGAAGCGATTACTAATCATCCCGGTAAAGATATTAAGATCGTTGTGCCTCCGAACTGTTATGGTGGAACTAATGACCAGGCTAGACGTGTTGCTGCATGTTTGCCTAACGTTGAAGTAATGGACCTTCCGGTTGACAGCGGTAACGATATGGTGAACAGTGTAGATGCCGTTCTATCAACGATCGCTGAACTGGATGCAGTGCCGTATATCATAGCGGAGATACCAACGAATCCACGGGTGGAAGTTCCGGATCTTGATCAGCTTCGCAATACTTTGAGCAAGGAGCGATTCAATAAAAAAGGTAAAAAGGCAGTTGAACCAGTGTTTATCCTTGATCAAACCTTCTGTCCAAATGTTCAGTTTTTAGGAGACAATGATATCCTTTCCAATGTGAAGACAATCTCTTACGTAAGTGGGTCTAAATTCCCAAGCGGCGGACTTTGTACAGCGGGATATTGTGTTGCAAATGCAAAGGCAGCATCATTGATGCAAAATATAGAAAAGCATATCCAGCTGTGTGATAATGAAGCAACGGATCTTCAAATGTCAATTCTTGCGAAACAGCTTCCTTCTATGCTTCAACGTATTCAAGATGCATACAAGAATACGCGTGAGTTTGTGTCATTCATTGAGGAAAAGCTTCCTACAGCAAAAATAAATTTTGTATCTGAAGAGCTTGCAAGTCAAGGGTTCACTCCTTCTGTATTCTCATTGGACCTGCCTACAAAAGGCGAAACGGATGAAGAAAGAGAACAATACAAACGCTCACTTAACCATAAACTGATCAATATGATGATTAGTGAAATCCCGAACGAAAGTAAGTACTGTGTGAGTTACGGTCAGTTGAAGGGTTGTTATTGGACCATACCTGCGACTTCTACGCAAGGAACTACAAAAGAAGGAGACAAGGATTACATTGCAAGAGTTGCGCTTTCAGGCGCAATGGACCTGGACCATCACAAGCGCGTGTTTGAACGATTTGTGGCGGAATTGTAACACGACTACTCTTCTATTGGAGCGTCACGTAACTCAATGAATGAGTCCATCTTCTCGTTCTCAATAAGGACCGTGAGGTTGTAATAAGCAATCTTCCACTCCCCCTTTTGTTTGATCATTACTCCTGACCCACGGCATCCGCGCATCCATGTGTCAAGATCCTCATCGAACCAAACGATCTTTTTGTTCTCACCAAATTCCCAGTTTCGGTTTGAGGGGGTAAAGCTCCATGCTTTACCTTTATCGAAGTATGGTTTACTAAATGCTTCAAACTCCGACTTCGTCCAACGTTCACCGGGAGCCGTTCCTAAGAACACAAAACCATCAGAGACAGCACCGAAGTAATTTTCAAAATTAGCATCAGCTGCGGCCTTGTGCCAATCATCAACAATTTCATCAAGTTTATCTGTATCCGGCTGACAAACAACAGATACGATTAGTATTGAAGCAAATAATAGTTTTCTCATAGCTCAAAAATAAAAAATGGCCGCCATTTCTGGCAGCCATTTCAATATTCTTTAGGTTGGATTATTTTTCCATCTCTAAACACGCTTTAGTTGCTGCGTATAAGTTAATTACCCCACCAGTAACTGAAAGTGTTCCGAAGTCCACCATGTCAGCTTTCATTGGTGCAGGCTGTCCACCCCCCGGCTTCTCTTGAAGCGTACCAGTGTAAACAGTTGCAGTCGACAATAGAACATCTTTAATCTCTTTCATTGTCATCTTAGGGAAGTAAGATTTCAACATTGCAGCAGCTCCTGATACCATTGGACAAGCCATTGAAGTACCTTGAATTGCAGCGTAATCACTTTGTGGAACTGAGTTATAGATCTCAAGTCCTGGAGCAAAAACATCTACATATTCTCCGTGATAGTTTGAGAATGATGCAGCCAATTTGTCTTCCTTCAGGTATCGCGTACTTGCACCGATCTCTAACCAGTGATCCAATTTACCATCTTCGAATCCATACATTGGTGTTGGGAAGTTCGATTCTTCTTTAATATCCTTTGCGTCGTTTCCTGCAGCGTGAACCAGTAGAACACCTTTTTCATCAGCGTATTTGAAGGCTTCAAATACCTCTTTCGCGTTTGGTGAGTAAGCCTTACCAAATGACATGTTGATGATCTGCGCACCGTTATCCACTGCATAACGAATTGCTAGAGCAATATCTTTATCGAACTCATCTCCGTTAGGTACAGCACGCAAAGACATTAATAATACGTCATTTGCAACACCGTCACCTCCAAGACCGTTACCACGTACAGCCCCAACAATACCTCCAACGTGAGTTCCGTGGAATGCATCAGGACCTTCAACATCATTGTTTCCATAGTTCACATCCGTGAAGTCATTAGGGTTATCACCGATAATAGCTCTTCCGTCATGATCAGGGTTCAAGTGATAGTTCAACGTCGACTCGAAGTGCTCCACACCTTTTTTGATCTGCTCATCAAGGCTTCCATCAAGGATCATCATTGCAAGACGCTTCATTTGAGCATCCTGAGTCCCATCCTTCACCTTCCACTTCTTAAGGTCATCCATTGTATAATCCGTCTTACCAAGCTTTTGTCCAACCATGGTTGGAACCATCTTCGTAAAGTTCGGCAACTGATCTTTATAATAAGAAAGGTTAGCTTCTGCTTCTGCTCTACCTTCTTCTACCTGCTCTTTCACCTCTAAGTACAACATGTACTCTTCACGATCCTGATCATTCACAAGCATCACGTCTTTTCCGTCATACTTTTCTCTCAGACTTGCATAGATTCTTGTTTTCTCCAAACGAATGTCATTTGCATTCTCTCCGTTCGCATTTCCAAGGAAGTTCCATCCGTGAACATCATCGATGTATCCGTTATTATCGTCATCGATTCCGTTTCCTGCGATCTCATCTGTATTTGTCCAGATTCTTCCCTGAAGATCTTCGTGCTCAATATCGATCCCTGAATCGATAATCGCTACAACAACAGTTTCAGACTCTTTTTTCTTGAGAAGCTTGTATGCCTTTTCTGTATGCATCCCCGCTCCTTCACCGTTGTACCAGTTCAGGATCTTCTTGTCTACATCCTGTGCAGAAATAAAATTAGAGATCCCAAATGCGAATAAACTAAGGGATAGCTTGATTACGATTTTATTCATATTTATCTTTTAGTTTGGATTAAGTAGGGTAAAAATAGAATTAATATCTACATCATTGGCGAAAAATAACCAATCGGTTTATATTTACGTCTAGTAGGTATAAATCCTTGACGAA
>JBMSGX010000211.1:0-4169 GCA_049416285.1 Crocinitomicaceae bacterium
CTTTTGTTGTCCCACTAGGGCTCGAACCTAGACTCTTCTGAACCAAAATCAGACGTGTTGCCAGTTACACCATGGGACAGTTTCACAACGTTCTCCAAAAACCTAATGTGTTGGCGTCGGGACGGCAAATTTAGAAACAATATTTTATTTCACAATACCAATTCAGAAAAATGTGCAGCAAATTTCATCAGATGTGACTCCTCCCGGAAAAGTCATTTTTTCACTTTTATTAGGGATTTTCCTAGGGATATATTTTTAAATTCGCATCAGTATTTATTTTGGCACTATTCGCCGACGCAACACTATACTATGAATTACAAAAAGATCAATCTTTACCTTGGGTGGCTTGTATTCCTTATCGCAACCATCGTTTACTTTTTAACGATCGAGGATACGGTTTCCCTTTGGGATTGTGGTGAGTATATCACAGCAGCATATAAACTGGAAGTGGGTCACCCTCCGGGGGCGCCATTATTCATGGTGCTTGGAAGACTGTTTTCTTTCTTCGCAGACCCTGAGAACGTTGCTGTTTGGATCAATAGATTGTCTGCGCTTTCGAGCTCTGGAACGATCTTATTCATGTTCTGGTCTTTGACAATTTTGATCAAAAAGATGGTATTGAAAGCCAGAGGTGTTATCGCTTCCGGAGATAAGATAGCCATCTTTGGAGCTGCGTTTGTAGGTTCCTTAGCATATGCATTTACGGAGTCATTCTGGTTCTCTGCTGTAGAGGGAGAGGTGTACGCGATGTCATCATTGTTTACAGCTGTGATCTTCTGGGCGATCCTTCGTTGGGATGAAGAAATGATGGAGATACAACACGGAATTAGACATGCACAAAGCTATTCACCGGACAGATGGTTGATCTTGATCATGTTCCTTTTAGGACTTGCGATTGGAGTTCACTTACTGGGTATTCTTGTTGTTCCTGCGATTGCTTTTACGATCTATTTCAGGTATTCAAACGAAGTAAATTTAAAAGGGATTCTGCTCGTTGGGATTTTGAGTGTGATCATCCTTGGGTTTATCCAGGAAGCGATCATTCCAGGTTCGATAGCGCTTGCATCTAAGTTTGAGGTAGCCTTTGTGAATTCACTTGGACTGCCATTCTTTAGCGGTACGATCTTCTTCTTTATTCTTCTGATTGCAGGATGTGTTTTCGCGCTGCGTTACGCAAGAAAGACCGGTAAAAGAATCATGTATTCTTCATTCATGGGATTGATCGTTTTATTGATAGGTTATGGTTCATTTGCGGTGATCGTGATTCGTTCAAATGCGAATACTCCGTTAGATGAAAATAACCCTGAAAACCTTGTGACACTTCATTCATACCTCAAGCGTGAGCAATATGGATCTTCACCGATATTAACAGGGCCTTATTTTAACTCTAAACCAAATCCAGGTAATGAATGGAAGGACATGTCTCCTGTACACCTTAGAAGATTTGTAGTGAGAAAAGGGGATAAAGTTTTAAAAGCATTTATCGACGAGTCAAGAGCCAATGAGTACGCAAAGACGCAAAAAGGTTCAGAGGTAAAAGAAATGTACTTCGAATCCAATGCGCAATCAAGAGAGAATAGAGTTCCTACATACGCTCAAACAACTTTCTTCCCTAGAATGTACTGGAGTGCAGAGCCTGCAAAAGTAAGCCGATACAAGTATTGGTCTGGCTACGATGCTAACGACGGTACAAGAACTGAAAAAGGAAATGATGGAAAGCGCCTTCCAACGTTTGGAGAGAACATGCGCTACTTTATCGATTACCAGGTCAACTGGATGTATGTGCGTTACTTCATGTGGAACTTTGCCGGACGACAAAATGACATTCAAGGGCACGGTGATCAGATGAACGGTAACTGGCTTTCAGGATTTAGCTATATAGACAACGCCCGTTTGGGAGATCAAGGTGAAAATACACCTTACTTCACGAAGGATAATCCTTCTTACAATACGTTCTTCCTAATGCCATTGATCTTTGGATTGATCGGTTTGTTCTTCCATTTCTACAGAGCACCGAAAGATGCATTCGTGTTATTTCTGGCATTCTTGTTTACAGGATTGGCAATTGTGGTTTACCTGAATCAGAAGCCTTTCGAACCAAGAGAGCGTGATTATGCTTACGCCGGATCATTCTATTTCTTTAGTTTCTGGATTGGAATTGGAGTGTATGCATTGTACGAAGCCTTCCGCTCATTCGAAAAGAAAGAATTCATCAAGATAGGATACGTTGTGGGAGCCGGATTACTGGCGACTTTGCTAATGGATGTTTCAGCGCCTGTCTCTATGCCGTCTGCATTGACGTGGTTAACGATCTCAGTGATCGCTGCAGCGTTGATTGGATTGATGTATGTGTTGCGCAAACCATTAAAAGAAAATCATGGAGCGATCATGGCAACACTTTTAGGATTGATCGTGCCTGTGATCCTTGGAATGCAGGGATGGGATGATCATGATAGAAGTAACAAATCAACAGCGCATGACCTTGCTTCGAACTACTTGAACTCTTGTGGTCCGAATGGAATCATCTTCACGAACGGAGATAACGATACATTCCCTTTGTGGTACCTGCAGGAAGTAGAAGAGAAACGTACCGACGTAAGAGTTTGTAACCTATCCTTGATGCAAACGGACTGGTATACGGATCAAATGAAGCTGAAGGCATATGAATCAGATCCATTACCGATCAAATTTACGGAAGACCAGATCCTGATGGATTACGGTAATACAGATCAAGTTTACTTCGTAGATCTTTATGGTTTATTCTCAAATGGCGGAGGTAAAGACATGATCGAACGAGTGATCGAACTGAGAAGAAAAGCAAATGAGCCTGCGCTTCAATTGGCAATGGGACAGCTGAATGCGAAGATGGCTTCTTCATTGGAAGGAATCTCAGGTTCCACTCCTGATATCAACGGTAAACTCGCTCGTATCAAGGGAATGTTCGCTTTGGATAACATGGGGATTTCTACAAAAGACGTTTATGATAAATTCCAGGCGGTAATGTATGTTCTTGGAATTGCGCAAACTGGTCAGCTTACAGCGGATAATACGAAGTTACAGGCTATTCAGGATGCGCTACTTGCATTCGAAGACAGCTGGTCATCGATCAACATAGCTGATGCGATGAACTTCGTGAGAGATGACGCGAACCTTTGGACAAGTCCTAAGATCAATGGTCAGGTTAGAATTTTCCCTACTTCAAACTTCATCATTCCTGTAAACAAGGATAATGCTGTAAAATCTGGAGTGATCAGCAAAGAGCAGGCAGCTAATTGTCGCGCTTCAATTCCTGTATCATTCTCAGCAAGAGCATTAACAAGAGAAGAGGTTATGATGCTTGATATCATCGCAAATAACGATTGGGCGAGAGGTATTTACTTCTCATCTCCTGGTGGTTCTGAAGTATCTAAAATGCTTTACGCAGCGCAGTCAATTCGTCAAAATGGAATGGCATTCGAGTTTAGTCCGTTAAAACCTGATTTCGCAAGAATCGGAGGACACAGATTCAATGCTGAGCGTATGTATGATAACCTGATGAAGAACTATGCGTTTGGTAACATGGCAGATCCTGAAGTGTTGACAGACTACTATGCGAGACGTCATACATCTCAGTATAGAATGCACTTCCTTGCATTGGCAGAATACTACGTTAACAGAACGTTGATTCCTGGTGTCAGTGCGGAGGATTCTGAAAGCTTGAAGAAACGTGCGGTAGATCTGATCAAGAGGTCTCTTGAAGTAATGCCTGCGGAGCATATCATCGATTACGGTGAGCCAACTGCCGGACAAGGTAAATATCCTATAAGCGGTCAAGAGCTTCAAACATTCAACGACGGTATTCTGCATGATTATGTGAGAATCCTATACATGGCCGGTGATATTGATGCTGCTGAGAAATTAGGAGCTACAGTTGCTGATCAGCTTGAATCGATCATCAACTATTTCGATAAAACAGACGTGAAGATCTCAGCATCACCTGAGAATAAAAAACACTTCATTGGAGCGCTTGAGGCATACTTCCAGCTGAATCAATCAGCGTCCGCATTGGATTCAAATCCTGACGGACCACTTGCAAAGAGAACGATTTCTAAACTGGATTACATCTACAAAGAAATGTTCCCACGCATGATCGAACAATTAGAGACGATCGCTAAGAACAATGGTGAACG
>JBMSGX010000212.1:0-4168 GCA_049416285.1 Crocinitomicaceae bacterium
CGTTCATGTCTGCATCGTTAGACTCGAAAAGGTTAATTGTATTGTTTAGATCGATCGTTTTACCGTAGGCGCCTAACTCATGGTTAAGTTTGTTAGCTAGAATCTGAACTGACTTGTTGTTTGATCCTGCCACTACGATAGATTCAGCTCCACTCTTCGCAAGCGCTTTGTGAGCCTTATCAGCAACTGCAGTCGCCTCTTTAGAAAGCTTCGTTGAAACACCCGTGTCAACTCCCATCTTTTTAAGGATGTAAGCCAATACATTAGCTTCTTCAGATGGCTTTACCATTCCACGAGCGTCAGCATTTGAACCTGTCATTGACATTACTGATTCAAACTGATAGTGCTGTGACATCCACTCACCACTTGCAGACTCTTCTTTTGTTACTGGCTTTCTTCTTTGTCCATACTGAGCAGCGAATGCGTTACCCATCAACCATGAACCTAAGAAATCAGCTCCAACAGAAACGATCGTTTTTGCTTTTGAGAAGTCATAACTAGGAATTACACGCTTACCGAACGTTGCCATGTTTGCCTCACGCATTCCAGCGTAAGAAACAGCATCGTACTGGATATGCTTGATCTTTCCTGTTGTATTACCCATTTCATCAACAGAACCTCCCAGAGAAACTGATAGATCATTGATCGCACGCTTCATTGAAGGACTGATCACTGTATTTGAAACAAGTACAATATTGTTTGAAGACTTAAGCGCACCCATCACAGTCTTATCGATATCTGTAATGTTTGCGTCTTTACCTTTCATTTTAGGACCCTGAAGACGAGAACTGTCATAAAGACCAAGTACAGAGGCAATGATCTGTGGATTCACAGCTCCATTGCTTACTCCGTGATCTTTGTTACCCTTAATAAAGATCGGACGACCTTCTCTCGTCTTGACTAATACGTTCGCGTAAGAATTACCATCGTAGTAAGTAGACGCGTACCAAGTAGCAAGACCCGGTGTAACATTTTCAGGCTTGTTTACATAAGGAACCGCTTTCACAACAGGTGCCTCACACGCTGCCACAGTTGCTGCAGCAACACTAAATCCTAAAAACTTTAAGAAATCACGACGTCCAGTAGAGGATTCCGATAGATTCTCATCTCCCAAGAATTCCTCAACGGAAACCTGAGAAGGAAACTCTTGATCTCTGGATTCAATGAACTGAGGAGTTTCTTTTAACTCATCTATTCCTTTCCAATATTTTCTTGACATTCCCATATCTTATAATAGAGTTCTTCTTATTCTTAATTAATAGTGGCACTTAGAGCATTCCCAACCACCTAGCTCTTTCACTGAAACCTTACCGTCATCCAGGTACTTTCCATAAAGAGACTTATCATTGTTCAATAGACGCTGGTGGATCTCGTTGTAGTACCCATCCTTCTTTGTATCAAGAGGTCCCATTGAAACTTCTTTTTCTCCGTGACACTCGATACACCATCCCATTGTAAGTGTAGGCTTAGTTAACTTAATGTTACCTTCTACATTGTTCAGGTCAGAAACTGCCATTACTTGAGGAGTTTCTTTTCTCTTCGTCATATCACCGTGACACTGCTTACAATCAACACCTCCAACTTCTACGTGCTGAGAGTGGTTGAAGTACACGTGATCAGGAAGGTTGTGAACCTTATTCCAAACGATCTCTTTTGTTTTACCAGTGTACTGTTCTCCATCCCATCCAGCTGCTTCGTAAATCTTCGCGATCTCTTTCTGCTGCTCAGGCGTGTTTCCGTTGATCTGCTTGTGACAGTTCATACAAACGTTCACTGTCGGAATACCTGCTGACTTCGATTTAGAAGCTGAGTTGTGACAATATTTACAGTCAATCTTGTTTGTTCCGGCATGCACCGAGTGAGGGAATGCGATCGGCTGAGAAGGATGATACCCTTCCATTACGTTAATCCTGTATAGCCCTTGGAATAAAGTCACGATCACCGCAAGAACTACTACAAGTCCTACAATCCCTACGTATCTTTTGTATTTCCAAGCCCATGATTTTAACTCATCACCGTAAGTCTGACCTCCTTCTTCTTTCTCACCAGTAGCAATCTGAAGCTGTCTTCTAACACCTCCAACAGCCATAATGATCCCGATAAAGATCACACCAAGAATGATCCAGATCCATCCAAGACCTCCTTCTTTTTCTGTTGTTAAGTTATCTGCTCCTCCAGCACCAGCTCCTGCAACTGCAGCTCCCGGCTCAGGCTGAGCATCTACCCAATCAAGAATTGCAGTGATCTGCTCATCTGTTAGATCGGGGAATTTATTCATTGCCGTCGGCTTTTTATCTACAATGCTTGCCGCATATGGATCAGCTGCAGCAGCTTTCTCCCAGTTACGAACCCATTCGTAGATAGCTGTCTCTGCAGCACCTCCCGCTGCCCAAGCTTCTCTTACCCCAACTAGTTTCGGTCCAGTACCGTCCTTATGAGGCTGGTGACAAGTACCACACTTGGCACTAAAGAGGCCACCACCATCTTGAGCATTCGCTGTAAATGTCCCCGCAAATAACATCACTGTTAACGCACTAAGACACCATGAATTTAATTTTCTAAACATCTGACTACTAGATATTTCCATGTAATAAACTGTTCGTCCAATGCCAAAAACACACTTTTTGACGCGAACAAATTTAGTAGAATCTTGAATCTACATGACAGTTTTATGACAATTTTGACTGAACTCTATTTAATTTAAAATGATTCTAAATAAGTGTTAAATCGAATAATTATTAACGTTTTGCAGCTAACCTGTTGAACCACTTCATTTAAACTTTCGGCATCAAAATTGCATTAGGTTTCCTACCTTTACATCGATTTATAAGAATACATGAAAAATATCTTAATCATATTTTTTGTCGGGACTCTAATCAACGTGTCTGCACAAGAGGGCTCAATTGAAGTGATCAAAGATCCGCGCATTGACGCTTTAGTAGACAAGCAAGGACAGCCGATTCTGCCTGAGACAGAAACTCAGATCGATGGATATCGTATTCAATTGTTCTTTGACCAAGACAAGAAGGTTTTGGATGAATCTCGTAGCTTTTTCATTTCAAAATATCCGCGCGTCGCAACATATGTTGAGTACAGCGCCCCTTATTACTATCTAAAGGTAGGTGATTTTAGAAGTCATCTCGAAGCTGTTCGTTTGAAATCAACACTTGATGAAAAATTCCCAACAAGTTTCATCGTGAAAGAGAAGGTATTCCTTCCACCTTTGGAAAAGCAAGAACTTAAAAACTAGAATCCTCTCGGATGAATTTAAAGCTTGGAAAACCTTACAAGCTCTGCAGTAAAAAACTGATCCAGCAAATTTTTGATGAAGGAAACTCATTGAACAGCTTTCCTTTTTCTTCTAAGTATGTCCTACTTAAAAAGACAGAAGGGCCTCCATTTCAGGTTGCATTTTCAGTTCCGAAGAAGAAGTTCAAATCTGCTGTTGATAGAAATCGCATTAAACGCCTAATGAAAGAGACTGTTCGATTGAACAAAGCTATAATTGAAGATAAAATCCCTGAGGATAAACAATTAGCGCTATTTTTGATCTACACGCCAAGAGAGGAGTTTGGCTTTGATGTGCTGAATTCCAAAATGATAAAGCTATTGAACAAAATCACTACACTATTGTAATTGTATATATCATGAACAAAATCATAACTACATTCTTCAGTTTGTTGCTTCTGATCGGAATTGCTCAGGGACAGAATAATGGGTTCGAAACAATCAAAAGTCTAGAGCTCACTGATCAGATCTATGAGCACCTGGAGAAGTATTATGTAGACGACATAAATATTGGTGCATTATCGAAGAATGCCATCGATGCAATGTTAAAGGAACTTGACCCTTATACTGTCTACTATCATGAGGCAAACATAGAAGACTATCGCCTCATGACAACTGGTCAGTACGGAGGAATCGGGGCACTTATTAGAAAAGTAGGAGATTTTGTTTGCATTTCGGAACCATATGAAGGTAACCCCGCAATCAAAGCAGGACTTCTTGCCGGCGATAAGATCCTCGAAGTTGACGGAAAGGACATGCGCGAAAAGTCGTCGGGTGACGTGTCTACTGCATTGAAAGGACCGAAAGGAACAGAGCTGGAAATCAAAGTGGATCGCAACGGCGAAACAAAGATCTTCAAGTTCGAGCGTGATGAAATAAA